>JBPCLD010000105.1:0-7509 GCA_051003655.1 Candidatus Limnocylindrales bacterium
GCGCGGGCTCGAGCAGGCGGGCGCGGGCTGGCTTTCCGAGCATCCAGAATGGGCGAGCGAACTCACCGCTTTGACAGATTTCCCATCAAATCCCCACATTTCGCGGACGGAATCGGGGGATGCCGCCGATTTCCCGCCAGTTCCCTCAGGCGGGGCAGATCTGACGGAAGATACCCGTCGAACCGCGAAGCCGTCCCCACATTTCGCGGATTTGGCGGGAACAGACGAGGCCGTTCAAGGAGCCGGATGGGGCCACCTGACGAGCTTCCTGGCGCCATCCGACTCCCGCCTCTGGCGGCTGATCGCGCTACTCCGGCGCGGACTCGCAGGCGACGTCATCCAGCGCGCGACGGGCATCGCCCCATGGTTCGTCTCGGAGCTCGAGCGCCTCGTCGAGCTGGAGCACCGATTGCGCAGGGCCGGGGCTGGGCTGTCCGACGAGCTGTTGGTCGGGGCCAAGCGCGCCTGCTTCGGCGATCGGGACATCGAAACGCTGACCGGCCTTGCTGCGACTGAGGTTCGCGATCGGCGGGTGAGGATCGGGCTTCGCCCCGGCTTCGCCATGGTCGACACATCGGCCGCCGAGTTCGCCGCCGAGACGCCCTACTTCTATTCGACCTACGCCGCCGCGGGATCGCCGCCAGAGGCTCCGCCGGTGCCGAGTCCGGCATCGGTCGTCATCGGCTCCGGGCCAGTTCGAATCGGGCAGGGGATCGAGTTCGACTATTGCGCCGTCCAGGCCGCCGATGCGCTACGCAGGCTGGGCCGGGCGGCGATCATGATCAATTCCAACCCCGAGACGGTCTCGACTGACTTCGACGCGTCGACTCGGCTCTACTTCGAATCGCTCGACGCCGAGAGTGTGGTCGAGGTGTTCGAGGCCGAGCGGTTGGATGGCGCGATCCCCGACGCGTTCGTTCAGTTCGGTGGCCAGACCCCACTCGGCCTTGCCGAGCCGCTGGCGACCGCAGGCATCGAGCTGCGCGGCCTCGACCTCGACGCAATCGACCAGACGGAGGAGCGGATGCGCTTCGCCGGCCTCGTCGAGCGGCTCGGCATCCCGCAGCCGCACGGCGGCATGGCATCGTCTGTCGAGGAGGCGTTCGTGGTCGCCGACGAGGTCGGCTACCCGGTCATTGTCCGGCCCTCGTTCGTCATCGGCGGACTGGCCGTCGACTTCGCCTACGGGCCAGACGATCTCGAGCGCATCATCGCCCGTGCTGTCGCCGTCGACGACGAGCGGCCGGTGCGCATCGATGGCTACCTGGAGGGCCTGGAGCTGGATGTCGACGCCATCACCGATGGCGTCGATGTGCTCATCCCTGGCCTGATGGAGCACGTCGAGAAGGCCGGCGTGCACTCGGGCGACTCGATCGGCGTCTACCCGCCGCAGCGCATCTCCGCCGCCGACCAGGGGCTCGTGGTCGATGCGATCACCCGCATCGCACTGGCGATCGGGGTTCGGGGGCTGATCAACGGGCAGTTCATCGTGCGCGACGACGGCGTGTACCTGCTCGAGGTAAACCCCCGCGCGTCACGGACCGTGCCGTTCCTGTCGAAGGTGACGGGTGTGCCGATGGTCGAGCTGGCGACCCGCGTCGCGCTGGGCGAGACGCTCGCGTCGATGGGCTGGGCAGGTGGGCTGATGGAGTCGCGCTCGCTGGTCGCCGTGAAGGCGCCGGTCTTCTCGACGATGAAGCTGCGCGGAGTCGATCCGAGCCTGGGACCGGCGATGCAGTCGACAGGCGAGGTGATCGGCATCCATTCCGACCCGCGCGTGGCGATGGCCAAGGCGCTCGTGGCCGCCTCGCTCCGGCCGCCCGTTGCCGCCGCTGGCGGAGCCCTGGCGTTCCTGTCGATCGCGGACCGGGAGAAGGACGCGTTGGGCGAGCTTGCGGCGCGACTGGTTTCGGTCGGCTATCGGCTGTGCGCGACTTCGGGCACGGCTCGGGCCCTGCGCGTCCTGGGCCACGAGGTGGAGGAGGTTTCCCGCGTGGGCGGAGAGGCGGTCGGTCGATCGGTCCTCGAGGCCATTGCATCGGGCGACGTTCTTCTCGTTGTCAACACGCCTTCGCCCGAATCGCGGCCGGTGCGCGACGCCGGGGCGATCCGAATGGCGGCAATCGACGAAGGCATCCTGTGCCTGACTTCGATCGACACGGCGCTGGCGGCTGCTGCCGCCCTCGACCCGTCCGTGTCAGCTCAGCTGGATGACCTCCGCCCGCTCGACGAATGGCTCGGCACAGCTTCGGTCGTGGGCTGGCCCGCGCCCTCTTCGCGCAGATACTCGGGCGGGACGGGTCCGACAATCTCCATCGAGTAACGCGCGGCGATGCCAGCCAGGATTGTCTCGTCAGCGCCGACCTTGACCGCTTCGCTCAACTCGTCGAAGTAGCCCTCCATCGCCGGCGGCGTGTACAGGTTCAGCTTGCTCCCGCCGGTCGTCTCGCGTGTGGCGAGCTCGACCAGGTCGAAGCCGCCGGATTTGATCTCGCGAGCCTCCTCAGGCAGGAGAACGATGCCTCCACCACCTTCGACCCTGGTCATCCGATCCTCCCTACCGTCAAAAGTTCAGTCACGATAGTCGCATGAGGCTGCACATCCCGGACCCGGCGCTGGTGCTGCTCATCGGACCATCAGGGGCGGGCAAGTCGACCTTCGCCACGGCGCACTTCAGGCCAACCGAGATCATCTCGAGTGACGCCCTGCGCGGGATGCTCGCTGACGACCCGGCCGACCAGGCAGCCTCTGCGGAGGCCTTCCGCATTGTTGGCATCCTGGCCAACGGACGGCTGAAGCGCCGCCTACTGACCGTGATTGACGCCACCAACCTGCACACGACGAACCGCAGGCGATTTCGCCAGCTGGCCGCGCGCTATGGGATAACGACGGTCGCGATTGCGTTCGACCTTCCTGCAGGGCTGTTTGCCCTGCACAACCAGCGCCGCCCGGATCGGGTCGTAGACGCGGAGGTCCTGGCCGACCAGACGGAACGGATGCGCGAAGCGATGACCGATATTCGGGCGGAGGACTACGCCGGCTTGTTCGTCATCCACGACACCAGGACGTTGGACGAAGCAGTGATCGAGCGCGCCGGGAGCTCGCGCCAGGGCTCGACTACGTCGGCGCAAAAATTCGAGCGCAGCTAGTCGTCGCGGCGGGTTTCGTTGACGCCGCGGAGCGACACCGCGGCGATCGCCAGCAGGATCAGCATCGAGAAGATCGCGGCGCGCGGTGCGATGCCGAGGAGACCACTCTCGAGATCCGGTGCGCCTGGGCTGGGCAGTCCTGCCCGCGTCACCACGAAGAGCACAACCCCCGCAACCGCCAGGCCGAGAGGGCCGGCTGACGCGGTCGCAACATTCGAAATCCCCATGTAGCGTCCGGCGCGCGCCTTGGGAATGATGTCGGTCATCAGCGCCCAGTCGACGACCAAGAACGCGCCGGCCGATAATCCGAGCGGTACCAGGGAGAGCAAGGCGAGCACGAGGCTGGGCGACACGGCCACGCCAACAATTCCGATTGCGGCCAGCGCATAACTCCAGTAGATGACTCGTTTGCGCCCGATGCGATCCGACAGTCGCGCGGCCGGAAAGACGGCCACCGCCGTCGAGATCGCGATAACCAACCCGGTGACGATCAGATAGGGAGCGGCGACCTCCGGCGGCATCTGGAATGACCGCTCCAGCACGAACACGGCGTACGCGCTGATGACCCCCGGCACGGCCAGGTAGCTCAACCGGGAGATGAGCAGCCACACGTAGCTGCGCTCGCCCAGGATGTCCGTGCCCCACGCTGAGAGCGCGATCCGCTCCCACGAGCGGCCCTCTCGCGGTAGCGCGGCGCGGCCCTCATCCACTGTCAGCGCCAATACGACCATGGTCGCCGCCTCGACAAAGCCGAGAGCAACCGTTGGCCAGAAAAGGATTGCACGAACGGCCGGCTCGGCCATCCCCGGTGCGAGCTGGAGGTAGCCGAGGGCTGCGATCCCGACTCCGACGATGCCACCGAAGATGATCATCACGCCCATCAGCGCGCTGGCACGGCCGACCTGGCGCGCGGGCACCAGGTCAGGCACATAGCCCTGAAAGGGCCCTTGTGCGAAATTCGACGCGAACTGGAGCAGGACGAGGGCAAGCACGAGCGCGAGGTAGGTGTCCGCCGCCGCCACTGCCCACAGGAAGATCACGTCGAGCAGGCTGCCGATGACGATGAACGGCTTGCGCCGGCCCCAGCGCGTGATGGTGTAGTCAGAGATGGCCCCCACCGTCGGCTGGACGATGATCGCCGTGATGACCCCGGCCAGGGTGATGAGGCCCAGGCCCAGGCCGGCGGATGCAGGCCCGAACATGGCTTCCATGCGCTTGGGCAGGATGATCACGTGCAGGCCGGTCCACATCGCGTTGATGCCCAGCCAGTAGATCGATAGCGTCAGCAGCTGGCGGAGGGGCAGCTCGCGCGTTGGTCGACCAAGCGGGTGGATGACCGGCTCGCGCATGGCGGCCACCCCCGGGTCGAGCGTCGGCTCACGGGTTACCTCGGGAATCAGGCTCGGCGGCTCGTCGGGCAGGGGTTCGATCGGACGAGTTTAGGGTGGCGCTCAGTCATCGCGACGCCGCTCGTCGACGTGGCGCAGGGCCCAGGCGGAGATGACGAAGAAGATCAGCGTCATCGCCATCGCGAAGCGCGGCCCGGATTCGTACAGGGCGCTCTGGTCCGCCGGCGCGGTGCTCCACAGCTCGCGCGGCAGCCCGACGAGCACCAGCCCGGTTACCAGGAAGCCGGCGCTCAGCCGGCCGAGCGGACCGGAAGTCGCGGTCGCCACGTTGGAGATGCCCATGTACCTGCCGCTCGTCGCCTTCGGGATGATGTCGGTCATCAGCGCCCAGTCGACCGCCAGGAAAGCACCGGCCGAGATACCGACGGGCACCAGTGCGACCAGCATCAGCGGCAGGTCCGGCGCCAGCGCGACGCCGGCCATCCCGATCATGCCCAGGACGATGCTGACGTAGATCGTGCGTTTGCGGCCGATGCGATCCGACAGTCGCGCCGCCGGGAAGGTGGTCAGACCTGTCGTGACGCCGAGCACGGCGGTGATGATCGTCAGCGGCCCTCCTGTCTCACCGGCCGGGATGCCAAGCGTGCGCACGAGGTAGAAGAAGCCGAGGAACGTGAGCACCGTCGGGGCCATCAGGAAGAACAGTCGCGAAACGAGCAGCCACACGTAGCTGCGCTCCTTGAGGATGTCCGTGCCCCACGCGCCGCGGGCGATCTGGAGCCACGAACGACCAGCTCGATCGGGCGCTTGGCGTCCCTCGTTGACGAAGAGCAGCAGCGGTACGACGGTGACGATCTCGATCACGCCCAGTCCCAGCGTCGGCCAGAAGAAACCCTGGCGCACGAAATCGGCCGCTTCAGGGGATCCGAGCGGGAACGGGTTCTGTCCGAGCTGTCCCAGCCCGAGGGTTGCTATGCCCACACCGACGACTTGGCCGAGGATGATCATCAACCCCATCAACCCGCTGGCCACGCCGACCTGCTTCTGGGGAACGAGGTCGGGCACGTAGCCCTGGAATGGGCCCTGGGCGAAATTCGAAGAGCATTGGAGCAGGAGGACGAAGGCGAGGATGACGACGAACTCGTTGGCGCTCGCGACGCCCCATAGGAAGACCACGTCGAGCAGCGCGCCGATGAAGATGTACGGCTTCCGCCGGCCCCACCGCGTTACGGTGTAATCCGAGATGGCGGCGACGGTCGGCTGCACCAGGACGGCGATGAAGAGCGGGATCGTCTCGACCAGGCCGACATAGCTCGGTGCCAGCGTCTCGCCGAACATGGCCGTGAAGCGCGCCTGGAAGATGACGTAGCCAAGGCCGGCCCAGATGACGTTGATGCCCAGCCAGTAGACCGACAGGTTGATCAGGTGCGCGAATGGCAACGGCCGGGTGGGCCGTCCCGCGTCGGGCGGCACAGGTTGCCCGACCGGCGTCGCTATGGGCTGCGTGACTTCCAACGTCGGCTCCAGTGTGAGCCACCCCTCGGAGCGATTCTTTTGATCGCCCGCGCAAATCATGCACTCGCGGTCAACCGCGCCGGGCCTACTGCCGCCAATGCGTCACAATCCGTCCGTGCCCCAGCCACCGAGCGACCTTCCCGTCGTGATTTTCAGCCAGCGAACCCTCGACAACGGGCTGCGCGTGATCGTCGCGCCGGACAGCATGGCGCCGGTCGTGGCGATTAACATCTGGTACATCGTCGGCTCGCGCCACGAGACGCCCGGACGCACCGGGTTCGCGCACCTGTTCGAGCATTTCATGTTCCAGGGATCGCGCCACGTCACCAAGGCCGAGCACTTTTCCATCGTCCAGAGCGCCGGCGGCGTCAACAATGCGACGACCTACTTCGATCGGACCAACTACTTCGAAACGCTGCCGTCTCACCAGTTCGAAGTGGCGCTCTGGCTCGAGGCGGACCGGATGGCGACCCTGCTCGATGCGCTCGACCAGGAGAACCTCGACAACCAGCGTGAGGTGGTCAAGAACGAGAAGCGGCAGTCGTACGACAACCGGCCGTATGGCTCTTTCTACGAGAAGCTGATGGCCGCCGTGTTTCCGGCGGACCATCCGTACCACCACACGCCCATCGGTTCGATGGAGGATCTGAACGCGGCCAGCGTCGAGGACGTCGTCACGTTCTTTCGCACCTGGTATGCGCCGAACAATGCGGTCCTGTCGATCGTTGGCGATGTCGACGAGGAGGAGGCGCACGCCGCGGCTGCGCGCTACTTTGGCCCCATCCCGGCCAATCGCGAGATCGTCCAGCCACCGATGCCCGCCATCGAGCCGCATATCGGCCACGAGCTCCGTGAGATCGTGCCCGACGACGTGCCGCTAACCCGCGTCCACTTCGGTTTCCGCTGTCCGCCCTACGGCACGCGCGAGTTTGACGCGCTCGAGGTTTGCAGTCAGATCCTGGCCGGCGGCCGCGGCAGCAGGCTGTATCGCAACCTGGTGCGCGAGCAGAAGATCGCCCAGGACGTGACCGCGTTCGGGCTGCCGCTCGTCGCCGGTGCCTCGTTCTTCGGCGGCTGGGTGACCGTCCGCCCTGACAGCGACGAGGGGACATGCGAGCAGGCGTTCGAGGAGCAGCTCGCTCGTTTGACCACCGAGCTGGTGACCGACGACGAGCTGGCTCGCGCGCGAGCTCTCATCGAGGCCAGCGAGCTCGGCGCCCTCGGGCGGGTCGAGGAGGTCGCCGATCGCCTGTCGATGTTCGCCGCGCTCTTCGATGAGCCGGAGATGGTCAACGACCAGCTCCCGCGCTACCTGTCCGTGACCGCCGAGGAGATCCGCGACGTCGCGCACGATGTCTTCCGGGCGGAGAACCGCGTGGTCCTGACCTACGTCCCGCGCGAAGCCGAGGAAGCCGCCGCGTGACAATCGAGGATCCGGCCGAGAAGGGCTTCACCACCGATCAGGACGACCTGCTGGCGGTCGAAGACGCCGGCAT
>JBPCLD010000106.1:0-9172 GCA_051003655.1 Candidatus Limnocylindrales bacterium
TAACGGGCGCGGGCCGCCGCGGCCGGTCAACGGCTGTGTCAGACCGCGCCGTCAGACGCCGGGGTCAGGCGGTTGTGGCTGCCAACGGCGGGTTGGCCGGTAGCGGACGTCGCTCGAGCACCTGTCCCCCAGCTTCGATCACGGACAGGTCCACGTGCCTGAGCGCAGTGTCCGCCGTTGGGCGTCCGAGGAGGTAGCCCTGCCCGGCGGCCATGCCCATCTCGCGAACACTGCGGAGTTGGCTGACCGTCTTGAGGCCTAGGGCAATGACCGACGCACCCCACCTGCTGGCCAGGTCGCGCAGAGAGCGGAGCACAGCGTGGGACGAGTCGCGCTCGGCACCGTCCTGCACCAGGGACAGGTCGATCTTGACGATGTCGAAGCGGATCTGGCTGAGCAATCGCAGGCCGGAGTTTCCCGGCGCCGACATCGTCAGCCGTGATGCGCACCCGGGCGCGCTGCAGGGCGGCGAGATTGACCTGGAGGCGGGTAGCATTCTCAACCTTCTCACGCTCGGTCAGCTCGACGACCACCCTGCCCGGATCGATGCACGCCATCCCGCCTAGAGGAGGATGGGCCGCGCCGGGCTAGCCGGTGGGTGGCGGCGCGGGCTGTTCCGGTTCGGCGACGACCATCAGGCGTATTTCGGTCATGTCCTCGATCGACCAGCGCAGGCCCTCGCGGCCCTGGCCGGAATCCTTCACGCCGCCGTAGGGCATGTGGTCGATGCGATAGGTCGGAACGTCGTTGACGATCACTCCGCCCACTTCGAGCTCGCTGAATGCCTGCCACGAATGGCGGAGATCGTTGGTGAAGACGCCCGTCTGCAAACCGTAGAAGCTGTCATTCACCCTTCTGATGGCTTCGCCGAAGTCATCGAACGGGAACGCGACGACGAGCGGCGCGAATGCCTCGTTGCTGCAGACTTGGGCCTGCGGCGGTGTATCTATGAGTATCGTCGGCGGGAAGAATGCCCCATCGGCACGACCGCCGAGCAGGACGCGACCGCCCATCTCCTCCGCCTCGCGCACCCAGCTCTCGGTCCTCTGCGCGGCCTGGACATCGACCATCGGCCCGAGCTGGGTCTCGGGGTCCAGCGGGTCTCCGACGACGAGCCGTCTGGCGCCCTCGACCAATCGGTCCACGAATGCGTCGTAAAGCGACCGGTGGATGAACATGCGCTGAACGCTGATGCATACCTGGCCGGCGTAGCTGAACGCACCGACGAGCGTGCGCTTTACAGCCCAGTCCAGGTCGGCCGAAGCGTCGACGATCACGCCAGCGTTGCCACCTAGCTCGAGCACCACCCGCTTCTTGCCGGCGCGCTCCTTCATTCGCCAGCCGACTGACGGCGAGCCGGTGAATGTGAGCAGCCGGAAGCGGGCATCCTCGACCATCCGATCGCCCAGGCTCCGACTCATGGGCAGGATGCTGACGGCGCCTTCCGGCACGCCCGATTTCTCGACGATCTCGGCCACGGTCAGCATCGTGAGCGGGTCCTTGGACGGCGGCTTGAGCACGATCGAATTACCAGCCGCGATGGCGGGCGCCAGCTTGTGCGCAGCCAGGTTGAGCGGGAAATTGAACGGGCTTATGGCCGCGATGGGCCCGAGCGGGAAGCGCCGGGTGACCCCGATCCGTCCCTTGGACGAGGCCATCAGGTCGAGCGGGATCAGCTCCCCGGTCATACGCTCGGCTTCCTCGGCGCCGAGACGGAAGGTGAGCGCAGCCCGGTCCACCTCGACCAGCGAGTCACGAATGGGCTTGCCGGCCTCGAGTGTTATCAGCCGGCCGAGCTCCTCGCGTCGCTCCGTGATGCCGGCGCTGATGCTGCGCAGGATGGCGCCGCGCTCGTAGGCAGGCAGGTGTCGCGTGATCTCGAACGCGCGGACAGCCGCCTGCACGGCCTCCTCATACTGCTCGGGCGTCGCGTGATAGGTGGCTCCGGCGGGCTCATCAGGCCGAGCTGGGTTCGTGACCTCCAGCGGATCGGGCGAATCGACCCACTGACCGGCCAGGAATATCGGGTGTGGCTTAACGCCGGCGAGTGTCATGGGCGCTGATTCTAGGTGCCCCCGTGAATACTGAGAGATCGCCGAAAGCTGGCCCAGGCATCTAACCGATAGTCTGACGGCCATGGCACCCGACAAGAACCTGAGCGCTGCGCTGCGCGTCCGGCCGAACGACAGAGTCGACCTGTCACGCAGAGATCCGGCCGACTTCCACGGCTGGGAGAAGGAAGTCGCGAAGGGGGCCACTGCCGCGCAGGTGGAAGAACTCGAGGACCTGCAGGACCGGCTGTGGGCGGAGGCCAAGCACGCCGTGCTGGTGGTTCTCCAGGGTATCGACGCATCGGGCAAGGACGGGGCGATCAGGCGCGTCATGACCGCGTTCAACCCGCAAGGCTGCTACGTCGCGAGCTTCAAGGTACCGACGGCGGAAGAGGCCGCACACGACTTCCTATGGCGTATCCACAAGCGCGTCCCCGCCAGGGGCGAGATCGGTGTCTTCAATCGCTCGCATTACGAGGAAGTCCTCGTCGTGCGCGTCCACGAGATCGTGCCGCAGGCCGTCTGGTCGGGCCGTTACGAGCTCATCCGGGACTTCGAGAAACAGCTGGTCCAGACCGGTACCACGATCGTCAAGTTCTTCCTGCACATCGATAAGGAGGAGCAGCGCGAGCGGCTCCAGGAGCGATACGACAACCCACGCAAGCGCTGGAAGTTCTCCATCGGCGACCTGGCCGAGCGCAAGCTGTGGGACAAGTACACGGAGGCCTACGAGGACGCGCTGTCGGAGACGTCGACGGCCGACTCACCCTGGTACGTGATCCCGGCCAACAAGAACTGGTTCCGCGACCTCGCGATCGCGAACATCCTGCACGACACGATCGCGGGGCTCAAGCCCGGCTATCCGGAACCTGAGGATATTCCCGCAGACCTCGTCGTCGAGTGAGTTGACCTAGCGGCTGCGTCCGCCGCCGAAGATCGTGTCCAGCACGCCGCGCAGGATGCTCTGTCCGGCGCGCGAGGTAATGACTCGGCCGCCCGTTCGAACGGCGTTGTCGATTGACCGCTGGCGGTCGCGCTCGGCGCGTTTCTGCTCTGCCGCGCGCGCCCTGGCCTCGCGTTCCGCCGCGCGCTGAGCGGCCTTGGCCTCGCGTGCCTGACGCTGTACCTCACGCCGCTGCTGTGCGGGCGTCATCTGGTTGAGACCGGCGTTCGTGGTCGGGGACATTTCCTGCCGAGCCGCCTCGGCAGCAGCGGCTGCCCGGGCGTTCGTCAGGCGCGCCGTGATTCGCTCATATGCGCTGTCGCGATCGATCGGCGTGGCGTACTTCGTGTGGAAGTCGCTCTGCGCGATCCGCGCCTGGAAATCAGCTTCATCGAGCGGCTCCATGCTCGAGTCGGGGGCCAGCAGGCGCGTGGCAGCGAGTGGGGTCGGAATGCCGCGTGGCGATAGGACGGTCACCGCGGCCTCGCCGATGCCCAGCGAGGTGAGCATCTTCTCGACGTCGTAGAACTCGGTCGTCGGGAACGTTCGAACCGTCTTGCGCAGCGCCTCGTAATCATCTGGCGTGAAGGCGCGCAGGGCGTGTTGCACGCGATTGCCGAGCTGCGAGAGCACGACCGGGGCCACATCCGTCGGCGCGTGAGTGACGAAGTAGATGCCCACGCCCTTGGAGCGGATCAGGCGCGCCGTCCGCTCGATCTGGTCCAGAAGGGCATCTGCGGCGTCGTCGAAGAGCAGGTGTGCCTCGTCGAAGAAGAAGCACAGCTTGGGCTTGGATACATCGCCGATCTCGGGGAGTGACTCGTACAGCTGGGCGAGGATCCAAAGCATGAAGGTCGAGAAGAGCCGGGGCTTCTCCATCACGTCCGACAGCTCAAGCAGGCTGATCACGCCCTGCCCGTCGGCTGTCGTGCGCAGGAGATCGAGCACGTCGAACTCGGGCTCGCCGAAGAAAGTGTCGGCACCCTCCTGCTCGAGCACGACGATGGAGCGGAGCAGGACTCCGACCGACGCGCTGGACATCCCGCCGTAGTCGGCCAGGATCGGCTTGCCCTCATCCGACGACAGGAACTTGAGCGTGGCAGCGAGGTCCTTGAGGTCCAGCAAGGGCAGGTCGTTGTCATCGCAGTACTTGAAGATGAGTGCGAGGATCGAGGTCTGCGTCTCGTTCAGGTCGAGGACCTTGCCCAGCAGCAGAGGCCCAAAGGAGTGCACGGTCGCCCTGACCTGTGCGCCAAGATGGCCGCTCAGGGAGAGGAATTCCACCGGGTGTCCCGCGGGCTCATAGGGCAGCCCCAGCGATGTCATGCGCTCCTGAATCTTCGGGTTCGACGCATCACCCGGCTTGGCCAGGCCGGTCAGGTCGCCCTTCACGTCGGCGACGAAAGACGGCACGCCCGCCCTCGACAGCTGTCCGGCCATGAGCTGCAGCGTCTTCGTCTTGCCGGTGCCGGTGGCCCCGGCAATCAGGCCATGCCGGTTCAGGATGGACAGGGCCACCTGCACGCGAACGCTTCTCTCCGGCACACCGTCGCGCATCGGGCTGCCGAGCAGTAAGGACGGCTCGTCGAGGGCGTAGCCGGCAGCCATTGCCGTCACGAAGGGGTCGGTCAAGCGATCTGACTCCAATTCGGCTGGGGCGAACGGAAGTGGGAAGCCTAGCAGCGAGTCTCGCAAGCCTGTCCACCGGACGCTGCCTAGTCATCTTTGGCCGCTTGCGCGCGGCGGCTATGGCGCACACACTCGGTAAGTGAGCCGTCGGTTCCGATTTCGCCAGGTCGATGTTTTCACCGATCGGGCGCTGCAGGGTAATCCGCTGGCGGTATTCCCGGATGCCGATGACATGTCGGACGAGGAGATGCAGGCGGTTGCGCGCGAGATGATGCTGTCAGAGACAACATTCGTGACGCGCGCAACGGCGGAAGGTGCAGCTGCGGGCGCCGACTACCGGGTGCGGATATTCACAACCACCATGGAGCTGCCCTTCGCCGGCCACCCGTTGATCGGCACCGGGTGGGTACTGGCCGAGGATGAGCGCGTCCAACTCAGTGCTGGGCGTGTGACGGTCCATCAAGAGGTCTCGGTTGGCATCCTGCCTCTCGAGCTCACGGTGTCCAGCTCCGAGGATGGCGCGCGCGTGAGCGAGATCACGCTGGGGATGGCGAAGCCCGAGCTCATCTATCGCGTGCCGGCCGATGAGCTGGACGAGCTCGCCGAGACCCTCGAGGTCCGTTCGGCCGAGCTGCGCTGGCCAGGTCCTGCGGACAAGGGCGGCCAGCGGCGTGCGCCCGCGGTCATCAGCTGCGGCCTCCCCTACCTGGTCGTGCCGTTCTCACGGGTTGACCTGTTGGCCGACCTCGACGCCAGCCATGCCCTCGCGCTCGCCCGCTTCGCCGAGACCTACGGCGCTGATTCGGCGGCCCTGGTTGCGCCCGGGAACAGCGGCGCCATCCCTGATGCGGACGTCCATGTCCGCGTGCTGTCGGATCCGCGGACGGGGACTGTCGAGGACGCCGCTACCGGTTCGGCCGCGGGTCCGATATGCATCTTCCTCGGTTACCTTGCTGGTCGTCGCGGAGCTGCTCATCGAGTGGTGATCGAGCAAGGCGTCGAGATGGGCCGCCCATCGCGGCTCGTCGCCGAGGCCGATTTCGGCGTCGACGGCGAAGCGACGGCGGCGCGGGTCAGCGGCCAGGTTGTGCCGGTCATCGAAGGTTGGGTCGAGTTACCGTGAGGCGTGCCGTGAACCTGCTGCCGAGACTCTCAGTCGCTGTGCTGATCGTGGCGTGCTCGGGCGGTGGACCTACTGCTTCACCTGCCCTGCCGACGGCAAGCCGTTTGCCGACAGGCTCGGCCGCGCTCACGTCCTCGGGCTCTCGATAGACCCGAATACCGGGGCACTACTGATCTGCGGGGCAGACGGCAAGGTCTGGCGTATCCCGGGAGTCGCCGCGCCCGCCATCTAGGAGATCTTTACCGGCGCAGTCGGCCTTCGGGCTGCTGCTGCGCGGCACACAGCCGCGTGCGATACGCTCGCCCGACTGACAGCAAAGGAGTGCCTGCATGAAGTCCTATGCCAGCCCGCCACCGCTGACCGTCGATGCCAGTCGTAAGTACAAAGCGACGATCCACACCAGCGCAGGCGACATGACTGCCGAGCTGCTGCCCGGAGACGCGCCGCGCACGGTCAACAACTTCGTATTCCTGGCCCGTGACGGTTTCTATGACGGTGTGATCTTTCACCGCGTCATCCCCGGCTTCATGATCCAGGGTGGCGACCCGACTGGAACCGGACGCGGCGGCCCCGGCTACAAGTTCGAGGACGAGCCAGTAAATCGGAAGTACGACCGCGGCATCCTGGCAATGGCCAATGCGGGACCGAACACCAACGGCAGTCAGTTCTTCGTGATGCATGCCAACTACGGCCTGCCCCCGAACTACACGATCTTCGGGAAGCTGACTGGTGGCGAGGACGTTCTCGATGCGATCGCCGGCGCGCCGACCGGCGCCAACGACCGGCCCCGGGACCCGGTGACGATTAACAGTGTCGAGATCGGCGAGGAGTAGCGCCGGCATCGTCGTGCGTGAAGCCACCTCGGCCGACCGCGAGGCCGTCAACGCGGTGGAATCGGCCGCGTTCGGCCGCCCCAACGAGGCGGCGCTCGTCGAGCGCATCGCTGCCTCTGCAGGCGCGGTGCCGGGCCTCACCCTTGTTGCCGAAGCTGATCCCGAGCTAGTCGGGCACGTGCTGTTCAGTCACGTGGAGGTGCTGACGGCCAATGGGCCGCGCGCAGTGCTTGGGCTCGGTCCAATTGCAGTGCTTCCCGATCGGCAGGGTGAAGGCATAGGGAGCCTCCTGATCCGCGCCGGTCTGGATGCCGCCGCGGAGACCGGCGCGCCACTGGTGGTCGTGCTCGGCAGCCCCGCTTATTACGGGCGGTTCGGGTTCATCCCTGCCCTGCAGATGGGGCTCGAGCCACCGGCCGCCTTCCCGAAGACAAATTTCCTCGCCCTGCCACTCGCGGCTCACGACCCGTCGATCCGCGGCACGGTCGTGTACGGGCCGGCCTGGGACGGCGTCTAGGTCGTGGCCAGGTTGGACAGTTCCCAGCGAGAGCTGCTGATGGCCACGCGACGCGCGGTGCTGGCGACGATCGCGCCGGACGGACGGCCACGGCTGGTGCCGATGGCCTTTGCGGTCGATGGCGGCGAAACGGATATGCCTGTCCTCTACTCGGCGCTCGACGAGAAACCGAAGTCGCTGACCGATCCGCGGGCGCTGGCACGTGTCCGGGACGTCCTCGAGCGTCCGCGCGTGACGGTCCTCGTTGATCGCTGGGACGAGGATTGGTCGCGACTGTCGTGGCTGCGATTGGATGGGCTGGCCTCCCTGCTGGAGCCCACGGGCAGCGCCTCGCTTGAGCACGCCGCTGCCGTAGAGCTGCTTCGATCGCGATACGCGCAGTACGCGACGCATCGGCTGGAGGAGCGCCCCGTGCTGCGTATCGGGATCGAACGCGCGCTGGGTTGGGGTCTCGAACCGTGAACCTGGTCGACGTCGCCGCCGTGCTGCTGGTCGCGCTGGCGATCTATTTCGGCTGGCGCTCGGGCTTCATCATTCAGCTGCTGGCTCTCGTTGGCTTCCTCGGGGGCATCGCGCTCATGGTGCTCATCGCGCCACACGCCGCCGAGCTCGTTGCCGACATGGATCCATGGCTGCGGACGGTGGTCAGCATCGGTGTCGTGGCCGGGATCGTGCTCCTGGCACAGGGACTCGGCAGCGGCGCCGGCGCCGCCGTAAAGCGGCGCATCGGGCCTGGAATCCTGACAGGCATCGACCACGGGCTTGGCGCTGCCTTCGGTCTGGCCCGCGGCGTGTTCATGGTCTGGCTCATCGGCGGCCTCCTAAGCCTGCTGCCTGTTCCTAACGTCGCTACGGAGGCGCGTCAGAGCTTCGTGCTCCGCGCGCTCGACTCGCGCCTGCCGTCGCCGGTCGTGCTGGCCGCCGAGCTCGGGCGGCTGATCGAAGCCGCCGGCCTGCCCGACATCTTTGTCGGCGCACCGCCACCCATCGACATTCCAGTCGGCGGACCTAACGGGGAAACGGCTGAAGCTCTCGTCGCGGCGGCGCGCCGCAGCACGGTCCGGGTTGAGTCAACGGCCTGCGGACTCTTCCTCACCGGGACCGGGTTCGCAGTCACGCCCGATCATCTCGTCACCAACGCACACGTCGTCGCCGGGTCGGATCGCGTTTGGGTCTCGTTCGACGGCTCGCTGGATCGCTTCCAGGCAACGGTCGTCGACTTCGACCCGGGACTTGATGCCGCGCTCCTCCACGTGGCTGGGATGGCGGCTGCCCCACTGACGCTCGACGACGGCCTGCCTGAACGCGGCCAGCCGGCGGCCGCTCTCGGCTTCACGGGTGGCGGCCGCCAGCGGGTCATTCCGGGCGTCATCAGCCGCACCCTGAGCGCCCTCGGACGCGATATTTACGGAAGCTCGGTCGTCGCGCGCGAGGTGGTCGAGATGCGGCTCGACGTGTCGCCCGGCGACAGCGGAGGGCCCGTGCTGCTAACAAGCGGCAAGGTGGCCGGCGTCACTTTCTCCGAGTCGCGCGAGAGCCCGGAGATCGGCTACGCGCTGTCCCCCGTCTCCGTAGCGGTGTCCATCAACGACTCGCTCCGCGCGACGCAGCCCGTCGCGACCGGTGCCTGCCTGACCTGACGACCGCGCGACGCCGCGTCCAGCTTCACGGCGGAGGAGCGTTCGGACCGATGATGAAGATGTTGATCAGCTCACTCAGCGTGGCGTAGATGAGCGGGGCGCTGGCAATGAGCACAGCCCGCCCGAAGGCGACCGTGTCGCGGAACGGCCAGGTCGTCATCTCCTGGACGGCCTTGCGCAACGGGATGAGGGCGCTCGTCGTGGCCCCGACGCGGGTGGCCTCCGACGGCTCAGCGGGTAGCTGACCGGACACTGTCGCGTATAGCTCGCCGATGCGGGAACTCAGCTTTGCCAGCGCGGCATCCTTAGCTGCCGACATCTGGCTGTGAATCCCACGTAGCGGCAGCAACAGGGCGAGGACGATCGCCAGCGTCGCCTCAACGATGACGCTCCATCCGACGACATTCGTCGGGACCCCCAGCCCGACGAGCAGGAT
>JBPCLD010000107.1:0-11277 GCA_051003655.1 Candidatus Limnocylindrales bacterium
CTGCGCGGCAAGAACCCGCGCAGCCTGCGCATCTGTGCGCTGTTGGACAAGCCCGCCCGGCGCCTGGTCGAGATCAACATCGACTACCTTGGCTTCACGATCCCCGACGAGTTCGTCGTCGGCTACGGTCTCGACTTCGGCGAGTTCTACCGCAACCTGCCGTTCATCGGCGTCCTGCGGCGCGAGCTGTACGAGACCACATGACTCGCCGCGCGCTGGGGCGCGGCAGGCTATTGGTCGTCACCGGGGCAATCGCGGCCGT
This sequence comes from Candidatus Limnocylindrales bacterium, assembly GCA_051003655.1. Taxonomy (GTDB): domain Bacteria; phylum Chloroflexota; class Limnocylindria; order Limnocylindrales; family CSP1-4; genus JALYGJ01. The sequence goes on from JBPCLD010000107.1 coordinate 263, forward strand.
AGCCGGCATGTTCCTCCCCTGGTGGGTTGTGGCGCGGACAGGGCTGACACCACTGTCCGGTAACGGCTTCCAGGGCGCGGGCATCGTCGTTTTCCTCGCTGCGCTCGCATTGCTCGCGCTGGTGACGTTGCCATTCGCGTCACGCGACGGGCAGTCGGGCCTCGATCGCGCCGCCGTCTATGCCGTGGTCGCCGCCGGAGCGATCGGTGCATTCCTCTTTCGCGTTTACGAGATCAGCCAGTTCGGCGGGCTCGGGCAGCCGGCTCAGTTGCTCGGGCTATGGCTGACAGGTGCCGGTCTGCTGATCGTTGCGTGGGGCGTCGGCGACATCATGACGGAGCGCCCGCCGACCTACTGACCCTCCTGCTGGCTTTGATCAAGAGCCCGACCAAATACGAGGCATTGCGCGTCACGTCGGAATACCGTCACCGTCTCGAGTGTTGCTCCTTCATACCGGCGAGCCGGCTCGAGGAGCTCCTGATATGTCACCTTTGTGTGGCTCTTCGAGGAATTCCCGGACGAGCTGCTGGAAGTGGTAGACCCCGTTCTCGCGCTTGGCCGAGAACCGGCCAGCCTCGTAGGAGCTCGAGCGCAGGCCGCGCTGGACCTGCTCGCACAGGATGATGTCCTCCTGCTGGATCTGGTCGGAGAAAGCGATCGTCTGCTGCATCGAATCCCAGCCGGACCCGGTGCCAGGCTCGGCAAAGAACCACTCGAACACGGTGAGCGTGCGATCGACGCCGACGGGCAGGATCAGGTTCGAGGACATGTTGTCCTCGTAGATATTGAACATCGTGTTCGGGAACAGCCAGTAGTAGAGCGCCTCGCCTTCGCCATCCGCGGTCCGCACGTAACGCCGGTCACGACCGAGCTCTTCGCCTTACTTGAGTTCGCGAATCGGGGCGTGCTGCTTCGAGTAGTAGCGGAAGGTCTCCACCCGGTAGGCGTCGTAGTCGAGTTCCTTGAACAGCTGTGGGTGGGCGATGGGCAGGTGGTAGCCCTCGAGGTAGTTGTCGACGTACACCTTCCAGTTGCACTCGATCAGGTATTCGCGCCGCTCGACGAGACGCATGTGCTCGACGTCGTAGCCGGCGCGCGCCACCTCGCCGGGAATGGCACCCATCTGATCGCGCAGCGGTGAGGCGTCCATGTCGAGGTTGGCGAACACGAATGGTCCCCAGCGGTCGACTCGAACGGGACGCAGGCTGAAGTCCTCCTTGCGGCAATCCTCCGTCTCCTCCATCTCCGGCGCCGCGCGGAGCGCGCCGTCCAGGCCGTAGGTCCAGCCGTGGTAACGGCATTGAAGGCTGCGCCTGTTGCCCTTCGACAGCGCGACCTGACCGGCGCGGTGGCGGCAGACGTTGTAGAAGCCGCGCAGCTCGCCATCCGTGCCATGAGTTATGACGATTGGCTCGTCCAGAATGGTCGCCGGGACGAAGTCGCCCGGCCGTGCGAGGTCATCAAGGCGAGCGATGAGCTGCCATGTCCGGCCGAAGATCAACTCTCGTTCGCGTGCGAAGACCTCCGAATCGAGGTAGTAGCGCGAAGGCAGCGTCGATGCGCGCGCAAGATCAATCGGACTGTCTGTGGAGCGGGGAACGGTCATCGTTTAGAGTCTATTGTTCCAGTTGACCTGAACACAGATTCGCGTCGACCGATTACTACGAGGAGGATGGCGATGATCTCTACTCGCCGATTTGGATTTCTAGCAGTCGCGGTGCTCGTGGCGGCCTGCGCCGCGCCTGGCGCGACCACCAGGCCGTCGGTTGCCACTTCAGCAGGCGCATCTGCCGGCCCGACTACCGCGCCCACTGTTGCACCTACAGTCGCTCCGCCAAGCGCCACCGCTGCGGCGAATATTCCGGCCGTGGTGTGCGTCGGCGAAGCGACGACTTACCTCGACTGGTTGAATGGCGAGTTCCAGCCCGACGCGCAGGATCCGATCACAGAGCCTGCATCCACCACGGGCGACCTGCTCGAGACGATCCAGGCCAACGGCGTCTTGCGAGTCTCGGTGGACAAGGACTACGCGCCGCAGTCATTCCTCCAACCGGACGGCTCGTTCGTCGGCTTCGACGTCGACGTCGCCACGGCGATCGCGGAGGGCCTTGGGGTCGAGGCGGAGTTCCAGCATGTCGATTGGGACCTGATCACTGCCGGCAGCTGGGCCGGGCGATGGGACATCAGCGTCGGCTCCATGACCATCACCACTCCGCGCAAAGACATCCTGAGCTTCACCCAGCCCTATTACTACACGCCTGCGTTCATGGCCGCCAGCACGCGGTCGGGGATCACCGACATAGATCAGTTGCCGTTCGAGCTCCCCGACGGGGTCACCGCCACCACGCTGCCAACGGACGCCAACTGCATCGAGGCGATTGCGGCTGGAAGGCCGGAATTCGACTTGGTCATCACGTCCGGAACCGTGATCGACGAAGCGATCCAGAACGACCAGCCGGTCGTGAAGATCGAAGAGCCCGGGTTCGTCGAGGACCTGGCAGTGGCGATCGATAAGAGCGGCCCGCCGCACGCGGCGCTCCTCTACGAGATCGACCAGATCATCGGCACCATGCACGAGGATGGCACGCTCACGGCGCTGAGCGAGGAGTGGTTCGAAGGCGCTGACCTGACGCAACCGCCCGCTGAATAGCGATCAGCTGACGACGGGGCGCCGTCAGGCGTCCCGTCGTCTCCTTTTTGGCACCGACAGAATCCACTGACCATGGCTCAATACTCAGAGCTGACCCGTCCGACCGTGTCCATCGAGCCGGACGTGGCCGGAGGCCTGGAAGCTGGCCACAGGCGTGGCCGACGGGCCTTTCGGCTGCAGTTCGCGCTCGTTTGGGTGGTGCTCATCGGGGCGCTCGTCGGCACGCTACTGGCGATCGACAAGATCGACCCGGTCTTCATCTCGACCTGGGCGCCCTTCATCCTGGGCGGCGCCGGCCTCACCATAGTCATCTGTATCGGGTCGATCCTCCTCGCCACGGTGCTGGCGGTGGTCGGCGCACTTGGGCGGCTGTCGACCAACTCGATCGTCTACGGCGTCGCCTCGCTGTACGTGTCGATAGTGCGCGGAACGCCGCTGCTCGTGCAGATCTACTTCGTATTCCTCGCGTTGCCGCAGCTCGGCATCGTCCTGCCGGCGCTTTGGGCCGGGATCATCGCGCTCGGTTTCAACTACGGCGCATACATGACCGAGATCTTTCGTGCTGGCATCCAGGCCGTGCCACTCGGGCAGCGCGAGGCCGCCCAAGCACTGGCGATGCCGGAGCGACTGGTCATGCGTCGCATCGTGCTGCCGCAGGCGATCCGCATCGTTGTTCCGGCCATCGGCAACGAGTTCATCGCCATGATCAAGGACTCCGCGTTGGTCTCGGTTATTGGCGTAACGGAACTGCTGTGGCGCGCCTCGTCAGTGGGCAATCAGAAGTTCCGAACGCTCGAGGCACTCCTCATCGCCGCGCTCGTGTACTGGGTTCTGACAATGATCTTCAGCTTCTTCCAGGAGCGGCTGGAGAGGCGCATGGCTCGCGGTGATCGGTGATGGCTGCTGACGGCCACATCGTTCGCGTGGCGGGCCTGCACAAGTTCTTCGGCAGGGCGCACGTTCTGCGCGGGATCGACCTCGATGTCGCGCCCGGCGAAGCGGTGATGCTCGTCGGTCGGTCAGGCAGCGGCAAGACCACGCTTGTCCGGTGCATCAATTTCCTCGAGGAGCCCAGTCTCGGGAGCATCGAGGTCGACGGACTGCGCGTCGCGGCAGATCCGCTGCGCAGCCGGAGCCGCGGGCACCGCGAGCAGATCCGCCAGATACGGCTGCGTGCCGGCATGCCCTTCCAGGAGTTCAACCTATTCCCGCACATGACGGTGCTGGAGAACCTGATTGAAGCCCCCATCCGCGTTCTCGGCCTGAAGCGCGACGAGGCCATCTCACTTGCGGACACGTACCTGGCCAAGGTTGGTCTGACCGATAAACGCGACGAGCACCCGGCACGGCTGTCGGGCGGCCAGAAGCAGCGCACGGCGATCGCGCGCGCGCTGTGCATGGAGCCGAAAGTGCTCATGTTCGACGAGCCGACCAGCGCTCTTGATCCAGAACTCATCGGCGAGGTCCTGGGTGTCATGGAGGATCTTGCCCACGAAGGTACGACGATGATCGTCATCACCCACGAGATGCATTTTGCGCGCGAGGCGGCCGACCGCGTCGTCTTCATGGAGGAGGGCCAGATCGTCGAGGAGGGCCCGCCCGAGCAGATCCTCGACTCGCCCCACGACCCGCGCACCCAGCAGTTCCTCCGCCGCTTTCTCGCGACGGGAGCCGGCGCCGGCGCCGACTCGACGGATCCGGGCTGACCAGACCACGTGGCGACCTGGGCACGAGCTCGAGTCGCATCCGGCGCGACCCGGCTACCTCGATGCGCCTGATCTCGAACCAGCGGTTCGCTCGAGCTGGAGCTCATGCCCTTCCGAGGTCGTGGCTAGATTTCCCCCAGGTAGACACGCCGCACGTCCTCGTTTGCGGCGAGACCGGCGGATGTGTCGGCGAGAATTACCTTGCCAGTCTGGAGCACGTAACCGCGCGTGGCCACGCCGAAAGCCTGCATCGCGTTCTGCTCGACCAGCAGGATCGTCGTGCCCTGGCTGTTGATCTCCCGAATGATCTTGAAGATCTGCTGCACGAGGATCGGGGCGAGGCCGAGGGATGGCTCGTCGAGGAGCAGGAGTCGCGGCCGACTCATCAGCGCACGACCAATCGCCAGCATCTGCTGTTCGCCACCAGAGAGGGTGCCGCCTTTCTGGGTGAGCCTCTCCTTGAGCCTCGGAAAGAGTGTCATCACGCGCTCCTCGTCCTCGCGCCGTTCAGCGCCTGAGCGCGTGAAGCCGCCCATCTGCAGGTTCTCGAGGACGGTCATTCGCGAGAAGATTCTGCGTCCCTCGGGCGCATGGCCGATGCCCCGTTTGACGAGCTCATGGGCCGGAGTGTTCGAGATATCCGCGCCGTCGAACCAGACACTGCCCTCGCGCGGGTGGAGCAGTCCCGAAATCGTTTTCAGCGTGGTGGTCTTGCCTGCCCCATTGGCCCCAATCAGGGTGACAACTTCGCCGCGACCGACCTCGAGGTCGACGCCCTGTAGAGCGTGGATTCGTCCGTAGTAGGTGTTGACGTTGTTCAGCTTGAGGAGGGCACCGTCCGAACCGAGCTTGGAGGATGGATCGGCAGCATGCTCCGAGATTGCTGCAGATGTGGTCATGTCGCCGGCGCTCCGAGATACGCCTCGATTACCTTGGGGTTGCGTCGGACCTCCTCGGGTGTCCCTTCGGCGCTCTGCTCGCCGTGGTCGAGCACCGTGATCCGGTCGCTGATGCCCATCACTACGCGCATGTCGTGCTCGATCAAAAGGATCGTCAGGCCGAGCTCCGATCGTAGCCGGCCGATGAGCTTCATCATCTGGGAGGTCTCGGCCGGGTTCATCCCGGCGGTGGGCTCGTCCAGCAACAGCAGGACTGGCGAGCTTCCCAGGGCACGAGCCACCTCGAGCCGACGCTGGTCGCCATAGGGCAGGTTTCGAGCCAGAACGCCGTCGCGCCCGCGCAGGCCAACGAGGGCCAGGAGCTCCCGCGCACGCTTCCGAGCCTCTCTCTCTTCGCGAGTGTTGCGCGGCGTCGAAAGAAGGGCGTCGATCATGTTCGCCTTGAGCTTCGTGTGCATTCCGACGAGCACATTTTCGATCGCGGACATGTTCTGGAAAAGACGGATGTTCTGGAAGGTCCTGCCGATGCCCGCCTCGACCATGTCGTTCGGCCTGGCGCTCTTGAACACGCCCAGCTTCGTCAACAGGTCCGAGTACCAAATGGGCCGGACGATCGCCAGCAGCAGGGTCAAAATAAGGGCGGCCACCGCAAGCAGAACGCTGATCTCGATTGACGCGAGTCCGAACGCTCCGGAGAGTGCCCAGCCGATGAGCAGGGTGATGATCGAGGGTATGAACCACAGGATGGGCTCGAACCATGGCCGCACCGGTCGGGCGATCATCTTCCGTCCTTTGAAGACGATCTCGCCCGCGGTCGGGTCGAGGATCCCGGCGAGGATGTTGAAGAACGTCGTCTTGCCCGCGCCGTTCGGCCCGATCAGGCTCACGATGGCGCCCTCGCGAATGACCAGGTCGGCATCCTTCACCGCCAGCAGCCCGCCGAAGCGCTTGCTGATGTCCCGAGCGCGCAGGAGCTCAGCGCTGGTCGCCTCCCCAGTGTTGTCCGATTCCTCAGCGTTGGCCGGAGCCTCCGCGGCGACGGACGTCACCTCGTCGGTCACGTGAGGGATCCTTTCGAGTCGAGCCCCTCGGGCGAGCCTTCTAATGCATCCTCGCCCTCCGCGGTGTGCAGCTCTCGCGCCCGCTGTCGGCTGGGGAACAGGCCCTCTGGCCGCAGCAGCATCATCGCGACCAGGGCGATCCCGTACAGCAGGAACTGGTACTGGACGAAATCGATCTCCGACAAAATGGGTATGTCGAGGGGCCGGAAGAAGTTCGTCAGCTGCTTCAGCATCACCGCCTGGGTGATGTAGATGACGAAGGCGCCGACGGCTACCCCGATGCTGTTGCCCATCCCGCCCAGGACGATCATCGCAAGGACCGTGAACGAGACGGTGAAACCGAACTGGTCTGGGCTGACGAAGACGAGCTTCGAAGCGCTGAAAACGCCGGCGAAGCCAGACGTCGTGGCGCCGAGAGCGAAGGCCAACAGCTTCGAGGTCACGGTGTTGACACCGTTGCTCGCGGCCGCCAGCTCATCCTCACGGATTGCCTGCCAGGCGCGCCCAAGACGCGAATCCTGGAGGCGATACACCAGGATCATGACTACGGTGATGATGATTGCGATCGTCACGTAGTAGCTCAGCGGGTTGGCCGCGTTGAAGATGATGTTGAAGGTCGTATCGCCGATAGTGATGGGCGGGAGAGTCGGCCGATCGACGCCGGCGATGCCGTTGGTGCCGTTGGTGAGTGAGCCGCCATTCCTGAAAACAATGGGCACGATCTCGCCAAAACCCAGGGTGACGATGGCGAGGTAGTCGCCGCGCAAGCGCAGTGTGGGCGCGCCGAGCAGGATCCCGAACACGGCGGCTACCAACGCACCCACGAGGAGCATCGGCCAGAAGGGAATGTGCAGGTTCGTGAAAGGCGATGCTGCAAACGCGTACGTGTACGCTCCGATGGCGAAGAACGCGGCATAGCCCAGGTCAAGCAGTCCCGCCAGGCCGACCACAACGTTCAACCCAATCGCGAGCAGGACGAAGATGCCGGCGGTCGCGAATGAGTCGATCCAAACGCGCTGGACGTTGAAGCCGCTGAATGGCGGGAACGTGACGATGATCGGCAGGGCGGCGGTGACGAGGGCCATCCCGATGATGATCGAAATCGACCTATGGCGACCGAAGAGCTCCCCAATTCCCCCGAGCCTGGGAGGACCCACGGCAGGGCGGGCCCGAGCGGTCGCTCTCATGCGCGCTCACCAATCGGCTGGCCAAGCAGGCCCGATGGCCGGAAGACGAGCACGATGACCAACACGCCAAACACGATCGCGTGCGACCACACCGCCAGTCCGAGCTGGGCGCTGATCACTTCGACGAAACCAATCACGAAACCGCCCACAACGGCGCCAGTAGTGTTGCCGATGCCGCCCAAGACGGCGGCCGTGAAGGCCTTCAGGCCGCCGATGAAGCCGATTTTGAAGGCGATCGTGCCGAAGTACATCCCATAGACGATGCCTGCTGCACCAGCCAGCGCAGATCCTATGAAGAACGTCAACGCGATCGTGGTGTTGATGTTGACGCCCATCAGTTGCGCAGCTTCACGATCCTGGGCCGTTGATCGCATCGCGCGTCCGAGCCGCGTCCGGCCGACGAACAGCTGGAGCGCCACGAGAAGGACGACCGTCACGACAATGATCAGCACGCTGATGTAGCTGACCGACGCGCCTAGGACCGTAAATCGCGACTGAGCGCTCAACAACTGGGGGAAAGGCACCGGCGACGGCCCCCGCCAGATGTAGACGATGTTCTGGAGGATGAAAGAGATCCCGATTGCCGTAATGAGGGGGGCGAGGCGAGGCGCGTTGCGCAAGGGCCGGTATGCGAAACGCTCGATTCCGACGCCGACCAGCCCGGTGAGTGGCATCACGATGGCGAAAGCCGCCAACAGTACGACCAGGAAAAGTCCGGGGTCGCCGATTGCGCCGGAGAGGCCGAGCGTAATCAGAAAGGTCATTCCGAAGAACGCCCCGACCATGAAGATCTCGCCGTGGGCGAAGTTGATCAGCTCGATGATCCCATAGACCATCGTGTAACCGAGCGCGATTAGCGCATAGATCCCGCCGATCGTCAGCGCATTGAAAAACTGCTGCGTCAGCGTGGCAATTAGTTGATCGCTGATCATCCGCCTAGCTCCGGGTTATGGGGATGCCAACCGTCTCAGATAAAGGACAGCCGGGGAGTCCTTGCGGAACTCCCCGGCTGTCGGGCTGTCGGGCTTAGGGGCTTGGTGACGCCCCCGGAGCCTCCTCTGCGAAGTTCTGCTGCCTCACGAAGTCCCATCCACCGAGGCCATCGAAGAGCGTCGGGTTGGTCTTGTAGAAGGAGATCCACTTCTGGCTCGAGTCGCCGTTTGCGTCGAAGTTCAGCGGCCCGATGACGGTCTCCCACTGGGTGTCCGTGCCGATGATCGCGGCGCGGACGGCTTCACGCAGCCCAGCCAGGTCGCTGCCATCCCCGATGTTCGCGTCGATCGCCTGCAGGAGGATCTGGGTGCACGCGTACGCGAGTGCGCTGTAGGCACCTGGTGGCCTGCCGAACGCCGTCTCGAACGCGGCGTTGAAGTCGGCAGCCTCGGGCAGCTCGAGAGCGTTCAGACCGGCAACGGTGCCGGAAACATTGTCTGAGTTCTCAAGGCCGGCGAGCGTGATGAACGCACCCGTATCGCCGCCCCTGCCCAAGTCGGTGGTCCCGTCAGGGCCGACGAAGGGAATGTCGAGCATGCCGGCAGCACCCATGTCCCGGCGGAGCTGGCCGCCGCCGGTTATCTGGGTTCCGCCGAAGTAAAGGACGTCGAACCCTGCAGGTGCAGCGGTCAGGATTCCGTTGAAGGTCTGGTTCGTTTCGAAGTCGTTGCCCACGCGCTGGGCGATCGTACCGCCCAGGCGCTCGAACTCTGCACTGAAGGTGTTCGCTACGCCCACTCCGAACGCCTCGGTGTCATCGATCACGAGCGCGTTGGTCGCACCAAGATCGTTGAAGGCGAACTGCGCGCCGGCCGGGCCCTGGACATCGTCCGGGGTGGCGACGCGGAAGTAATTGCGCACGTCGGGATTGACGGGGCGATGGATCTCTGAGCCTTCCTTGGTCAGGTCGACAGCGGTATTGGCCGGGCTGCACTGCGCCAGACCGAACTCATTTGTGATTGGAATCTGTGCGCGTGCGACGTTCGAGTTGAACGGGCCAACCATGCCTACGACCTGCTCGTCCGCAGTGAGCGTGTTGACGTTGCTGGCACCGATCTGCGGATCGTGCACGCCGTTGAACGCGTCGTCCTGGACATTGGTCTGGACGACGTAGCCGGGTTCGGTCGTATTCCATTCCGTGACGGCAAGCAGGACGCCATTTAGCGTCGGCTGGCCGTTCGCCACCTCGCCGCCGGAGAGCGGCAGGTCGACGCCGATCTTGACTACTATCGGAGCGGCCGTCGCGGGGGCCGAAGCCGGCGCCGAGCCAGGGGCACTGGCAGGTGCACTGGCCGGTGCACTTGCCGGTGCACTTGCCGGTGCTGACGCCGGAGCCGAAGCGGGAGCGCTGGCCGGCGCTGATGCAGGTGCGCTTGCTCGCGCTGACGCTGGTGCGCTAGCCGGGACAAGGGTTGCGGTCGACGGACGCGTCGTCGCGGCGTTCGGTCCGCAGGCGGTCGCGACGATCATCATGACCATCGCGGATATGCCGAGATATCTCAGCTTCATTTGATCCATTCCTCCTCTTGTGGTTCCTCCTCATACGGGCCGCGTCAAGCGATCCGCATCGCGTCTGCAGACGAAAGTGCGGTGCGGCCACGTTGGGTCGATCAAGTCGGCGGTCGTATTGACCGGTGGTTCCGCCGAAAGACTACCCTGTCTCGCCAAAAAGACACGCGGCCGTGCCGCCCATCCGAATGGGCTGACGCGATGCCGTATCATACCGTCCAACGTCTCATTTGCAATCCAGACGTTGGAGCGCCCCGGCGCGCACGGTCGAGCCTTTTAAGAAACGGCTCTTCCCGCCCGGTGTGGCGCGCTCAGGCGGCGACCGGAGTTACCGGTTTGGATGAGGCGTTCGGAGCACCCGTCCTCCAGATGGATGCTTTAGGCACCGAGAGGGACATCAGCAGCGTGGAACTCCAGGTCCGCGACGCGCGACTGACGGACATCGACCGGATCACCGGTCTGATGGAACGTTCGGACTCGCGCTGGTCGCTCGACCAGCTGAATGACGCCGCAGACGTCCTTCGCCAGATGATCTACCTGCCCAACGCATCGATCATCGTCTGCCTCGACGGGCGGATGGTGCTCGGCGCGTGCGTACTGGCAGTCCGCCCGTCGGTGGCTGCCACAGGGTTGGTGGGCATGATCGATCTGCTTGCTGTCGAGCCCGGACACGAGCTTGACGGCGTGGTCGATACGCTCCTTCGGGAGCTGATCCGCCAGGCGCGTAACAAGGGCTGCGTCGCGCTCGAGGGGAACGTTCCCCAGGAGCCGGCCGAGCTGGCGCGCTGGGAGAGCGTCGGGTTCACCGAGTCGGGTCCGCAGATGCGGCTTCCGCTCGTGCGCTCGGCCGTGCCGATCTGGTAGCGGAGCCTATCCGCCAAGCCGCCGATTTGCTCGGCGCCCGCGCGACATCGCGTGGAATAGAACACAGGAGAAATTAGTGAGCAAGAACGTCGCCGTCTTCGTTGACGTGGCGAACATCTTTTACGCCGCGAAAGCGGCAGGCATAG
>JBPCLD010000108.1:0-4343 GCA_051003655.1 Candidatus Limnocylindrales bacterium
CATGATCGAGGTGGTCTGCCGACTGGATGGGCCGATCGAGCTCGATTACTACCGCCAGGGCGGGATCCTGCCGGCAGTCCTTCGCCGACTGGCCGGCCCTCCAGCAGGCTGAAGCAGATGCCCCGGCTGGCCAGAGATGGCTGAAGGAAGCCTGTTGCAGCGGACCCGGGCGGTCGCTGGATCGAGCGCTATCTCGATCGCGTTCCTGGTCCTGGCCAACCTGGTGCCTTTGGCCGGCGTCCTGTTCCTTGGCTGGGATGTGGGCACGATCCTTGTCTCGTATTGGCTGGAGAACGGAATCGTCGGGATCCTGAACGTGCCCCGAATGGCCCTCGCCGCGCGCGCAGCCGGGCCAGCGGCGGTCAGGCAGCTGCCTGTACGGACCCTATTTTTCGCCTTTCACTACGGAATCTTTTGGCTGGTGCACGGCGTGTTCGTGCTGGTCCTCGCCGGCGTGGTGGCCGTCGGCGTCCTCGATCCGGTGGGCTTCGCCCTCACCGATCCGGCCATTCTGATCGTCGCCGCCGCGCTGCTCTTGAGCCACCTGGTGAGCTTCGTGCTCAATTACGTAGGCCGGCGTGAGTACGAGCGGACCTCTCTGGACGCTCAGCAGCTACAGCCCTACGCGCGGGTGCTCGTCCTCCACATGACGGTTCTGCTGGGCGGCTTCGCCGTGCTGGCCCCGGGCCAGCCGGTTGCGCTCATCGCGCTCCTGGTGGGGTTCAAAACCGTCGTCGACCTTGCATTCCACGTGTGGGAGCACCGTCGCCTGGCACCAGCAATTTCTGTCTAGGTCGCGCTTGGTCGCGCGCCTTGGTCCGCGGTGGCGGCTCAGCGCTCGACGGTAAGGGGTACCGAGAAGCCAAACTCGCTGCCGCCGCCCTTGCGCGGCGCCGCCCAGATCCGGCCCCCGAGAGACTCGACCAGCCGTCGACAGACGGTCAGTCCGATGCCGACGCCGTTGCCCATGTGGCGTGCTTCGTTGCCGCGATAGAAGGCCGAGAAGAGCTTCGGCATTTCCTCGTCGCTGAAGCCGATTCCGCGATCGCGCACGACGACTTCGGCGTGGTCTCCGCGCGCGCGCACGACGACGTCGATCGGCTTGTCCGCCGGGCTGTACTTGGCAGCGTTGGTGAGCAGGTTGCCGATGAGCAGCTCGAGGTAACCCGCATCAGCTTCGACGATCGCGTGCATCGGCGCCGCCTTGAGCGAGATGCGCCGATCGGGATGCGCCGCTCGATGGGCGTCGACGACCTTGAGCGCAACGCGCTCGAGGACCTGTGGCTCGAGCTCAATGCTGGAGCCTGATTCCAGGCGAGTCAGCAACAGCAGGTTCTCGATGATCGCGAGGAGCCGCTCCGCATCGCCCCAGATGTCGGCGAGCATCGAGTCTCGATCCGCGTCGCTGAGGCGGCCGGCGCGGTCGTGCAGCAATCGTGCGTTGCCAAAAATCGTAGTCACTGGCGTGCGCAGCTCGTGGGAGATCAGGCCCAAGAACTCATCCTGGACCGTGTTGGAAACCGACAGCGCCTGTGCCGTCGCACGGAGGGCGTCCTCGGCCACGCGCCGCTCGGTAACGTCGACGAGCACGTTGACCGCCCCGATCAGGCGGCCGGTCTCGTCGTGCAACGGCGTCGGATAGGGCACGAATGACACGCGTGTGCCGTCCGGCCGCTCGGCGATCGCCTCGTAGCCACGGACGGTCCGGTTCTCGCGCAGGGCGATGGCCATCGGGCACTCCTCGTGGCGCATCGGCCGCCCGTCACTCCAGAACAGGCGCGACGATCCGCACCATTCCTCGCCGATGGCCGGCCGGCGCCCCCAGAAGGTCGCGGCGGCATCGTTGAAATAGGTGATCCGGCCCTCGGCATCGGCCGTGTAGACGGCAACTCCGAGCGCGTCGAGGAAGCGTCGGTAACGAGGCGGCGGTGCCGCCGCGTCGGGGGCCGGCGCCGTCCTCAGATCGGACTGGAGCAACGCGAAAAGGTGGTCGCTCAAATGTGCCGCCTGGTCGACAGGTTCAGCGGCTCCGGTTTCCCGGACAGCAATAGACACGAGCGCTACCAACGCCCCACTGGTTCCACCAATCCGATGATGGGGCAGCGCAGCGCTGCGGCCAACCTTCAGGGGCCCTTTGTCGGGGTTTTGTTACGTCGATCGGCCGCGGCCCTCCGCGCGAGCAATAACTCAGCGGAGAAGGGGCCCGTACGGCATCGAGGCAACCAGCGGTGGGTAGAGCCGTGGGAATCGGCGGTAATCCACCGCTTCAGCACCGGTCGCCGAGGCCAGCTCGGCGATCAGTTGGTGCGTCCCACCGATGCCCTGCACGCGACTCTCGTAGTAACCAGCCAACGCATCCCAGAAGGCTTCGCCGCCGATCCGGTCGCGCAGGTCGCGCAGCCATGCAACTCCCTGAACGTAGATCACCCATGGATAGCACTCGCCGATGTCGTAGATCGTATGGTCAAGCCGCCCGACCGGACACTGGGAGCCGACAAAACTCGAAATCAGGCTGCGGGCCATGAAATCAGACACAGCCTCATCGGCGAAGGGCTCGCGAGCCTGGTCGTTGCCGACCGCCGAGTAGAACCACTCGTGCGCCACCTCGTGGGCGACCATCCACGGCAACAGGCGGGCCGGCGCGTTGTCGGGCAACCAGAAATGGGCAGGCGATTCAAACGGTGACCACGGGCCGATCTCGGCGATCGTCAGCTGGGCGTGCGGATAGGGTCCGATCTTGTCGGCGTAGTCACGCAGCGCACGAGCGGCCGTCTCGAGCACGGGATCTGGCGGCAGCGTTCGATAGAAGAACGTAACAGCGATGCCCGCCACGGCCACGGACCGGGTCCGGTACGAAGGGCTCGCGGCGAGATTGAAGTCGCGTACATCGGTGGCCTCGAAAGCCTGCGTCAGCCCGCTCTTTCCAACCGGCTGGCCGGTGGCGGCGTACGTGATCTCACGGTCGGTCGTGATCGACACCGTGACGCGCGGACTGCTCGCGGTGACGAAGGGGTCGCCGACGTTCGGTCGATCGAATGGTGTCGAGCGCGAGAGCCAGGGGATCCAGCGGTACGCGGTCAGGACCTCGCCGATGCGGGCGAAGGCCCACGTGTCTGAGTTCGACGACGAGCGCGCCGCGAAGCGCGCCGTGTAATCGATCGCGACGGTGGTCGTCTCTCCCGGACCGAGCCCGGCGGCAATCGGAACGACGATCGTCTGGTCGTCCACCACGGCCTCTGCCGCAGCGCCGTCAACCGTGACTGCGCCGACCTCGGCACGGCCTGTCCTCAGCGTCGCCAGGTTGAACGCAAGCATCGACACGGGCCAGCGCGCTGTATTCGTGACGATGGCCACCGTGTGCACGCTTGCCCGGCGGTCCTCCCAGCCGAACGTGGCCTCCACCGTGTACGTGGCACTGAGGGCGAGGCTGTTGACGTCTGTGGCCTCGGCCGCGCGGCCCGTGATCGGAGCGACCGCCGCTGACCATGCGATCACCGCAAGGGCGGTGCAGGCAAAGCGGCCGGCAGAAGCAGTCAGTACTTCGGCTCCTCGCGGAGCGCGGTCAGGATGTTCTGCTCGAGCTGCAGGATCCGCTGCTCGAGCACGGCCACCTGTTCGACGAGACGCCGGTTGCCGAGCAGAAGCTCCTCGTTCTGCTTCTCGGCGATGTCCGCCTCCTCGGAGGTGTGCTCGAGCGTCAGCCGATCCCGCAGCTGCTGGCGGTTGCCTGCCAGCAAAATGAGCGGCGCGGCATACGCCGCCTGGGTTGAGAAGGCAAGGTTGAGCAGGATGAAGGGATAGGGATCGAAGGGCTGGGATAGCTGCCACACATTGGCCGCGATCCATAGCCCGACGATGACGGTCTGGATAGCCAGGAAGCGCCAGCTGCCCAGGAAAGCCATCACCCGGTCCGCGATGCGGTCAGCTGAGCTGGCCTGGTCGTAGGTGGCCACGTTCACCGGGTGACGGTGGGTTCGGAACGGATTCATCGCGGTCACGCTGGCGCCTCCGGCTCGCGGCTGCTGATCGACGCGTGAATCATGCGCGTGCCGCGGCTGGAGCGTGAAGGTTGGTGGGCGATACTGGATTCGAACCAGTGACCCCGCGGATGTGAACCGCGTGCTCTAACCACTGAGCCAATCGCCCGGGAGAAATCCGATCGGACTCCGGGCATTATCCCCCTGCGGGTCTGATCACGCCATCCGAGTCACCGCTCCGATACCGGCAAGGTCGGCCAGCGTGCGTGGATCTGTGCCGCCGGCAGCCCTTCTACAGAAACGCACTTCCGCCGAGCCGCGCCCACCGGATTCGATCCGGACCGCTGATCGAGGCACGCCCAGCTC
>JBPCLD010000109.1:0-12147 GCA_051003655.1 Candidatus Limnocylindrales bacterium
GCCTGCATGAAGTTCAACAGGAACTCGAGCCCGACCATGGCGACCGGAATGATCGCGATCGTGAGGCCGGTGATCACGCCGAGGGCGACCTCACCGCCGTAGATGTTGCCGAAGAGTCGCATCGCCAACGTCACCGGCTTGATGAACTCGAGGAAGAACTCGATCAGGCCGACGAACAGGGCGATGATCCCGGCGCCGATGCCCTCCTCGCGGAACGCACGCAGGCTGAAGAACTTGCCGAGGTAGCCGCCGACGCCGAGCGCCCGGATGCCCTCGATGTGGAACATGGAGAAGGCCACCAGGGCGAGCCCGATGGTGATGTTCACGTCGCTCGTTGGCGCGCGCAGCTGTTCAGTACGGCCGACACCCGGGAACAGGCCGCTCCAGTTGCTGAGCAGGATGAACAGGAAGAAGGCAACGAACACGGGGACGTACCGCCGCGCCTTGGGTCCCCCAAGCGACGTCGCGAGGTTGGCGAGGCCCTCATAGACGTACTCGAGCACGTTCTGCCGACCCTTGGGAGAGATCGAGATCCCTCGTGACAGCAGAAAGGCAAGGGCGACGATGACGCCCATCACGATCCAGGCAGTGAAAAGCGAGCTCGAGACGGTGAGGTCGAATGTCACCAGGTCGTGCGATGGCGCACTGTCGGGTGTGAAGTCGTAGATCGCGTGTGGCGCCGGCAGCTCGAAGTTGGCGCGGATGGCGTCGGTGGGGAACTGGAATGTCTCGTTCACGTGACCGGTCGCGTCCGCGACCGGCAGAGGCGGGACCACGAACCAGGCCGCGACCTGGAGGGCCACAATAACGAGGATGGCAACGATGATCCAGCGACGCGTGTTGCGCGGCGGCCCGGCCACCTCACCGGCTGCCTGGACGACATCACTGCCGATCTCTGGCACAAGCGCCTCACGCATGTTCCGGTCCTGCTCTTTGGGGTCGACCGGATTGGCCTGTTCGGCGGGCGTTGGCTGCCCGTCCGTCGGAGTCGTGTCTGCCAACTCTCTCCCTGTCGCGCGCAGCCGGTCTGCGCGACTCTGTTTACTTGTCTTGCTGGGGGACCGGCGCTGGGCCGCCGATTTACGGGTCAGTCGACCTTGTCGAAGCGGGCAAGAAACCTAACGACCAAGCGATTGACGCCCACTCCACCGAGTCCCAACCCGGCGAGCATTCCCACCACAACTAGGATGGGAAGCGTTCCAAGGCGCTGATCGAGCCAGTAGCCGCTCAAAACCCCGAGAAGGGTCGTGATCAGCAGGAGGATTGCTATCTCTGAAAACAGGGCGAGATAGGCGCCCGCCCGACCCAGATCGTTCATCTGCGCCCCGTTAACGCCGGCCGAGTATAGCAGCGGGTCAGGCTCGCCCCTGACTGCGGCCCCTGAACTCGGAGGGGGCCGAGTCGGCATCGCGGGACGCCTCCGGGGCGTCTTCCGCCGTCGGCCGGCCACCATCGGCGTCGTCGTCGTAGCTGCTCCGATCCAGCGAGCGGCCCGCGCGTCTGGTCATCACGTACAGGACCAGACCACCGGCGAGCACGATGATTAGGAAGGCCGATATCTGGCCGCGCCCGGACAGCGCCAGGCTGAGCACTGCTAGCACTATGCATAGGCCGTAGATAAGCAGAACTGCCTGACGATGGGTCAGACCCAGGTCGAGCAGGCGGTGGTGGAAGTGGCCACGGTCGGCGTCGAACGGCGATCGACCAGCGGCGACACGACGGATGATGATCCAGAAGGTGTCGATCACCGGGATGCCCAAAACAAGCAAAGCGACAGCCACCTTGGCCGTGCCCACTACCGACAGGACCGCCAGCGCGTATCCGACGGCAAATACCCCGGCCGTGCCGATGAACACCCGCGCCGGGTGGAAGTTGTAGGGCAGGAAACCGAGGAGCGAGCCGGCGAGGAGCGCGCAGAGCAGGGCCACCACTGGCTGGGTGGGCGGAACGATCAGCGAAATGCCGCCCAGTGTCGTGACGGCTATCAACGAGACACCGGCGAGCAGCCCATCCAGTCCATCAACGAAATTTGCGCTGTTGAGCATGCCGACGATCCACAGCGTGGTTGCCGCGACCGCCGCCACTGTCCCTATGTCACTGCCATCGAAGAAGATCGCGCGATCGCCCAATGGGTTGGGCAGCCGGTCAATCCGTATTCCCGCCACCAGGGCGATCCCGGCGAGCAGAAATTGAGCTGCGAACTGCCAGCGCGCCTTCAGCTGGAAGCGGTCGTCGAGATAGCCGATCAGCGCTCCAACCGCGACACCGGCCATCAACCCGGCTATCTCGGCGGTGCGTACCGTCCGGCCCGGTAGCGCCACGTCGAACAGCTGGCTGGCCAGGAACCCGAGCAATCCAACGGCCACGAAGCTGCCGGCGACAGCCAGACCACCGGTGCGCGGGATGGGTCGCTCATGAACCCTCCGCTCCGAGTCCGGCACGTCGATCGCACCCAGGCGCGGCGCGAAGCGAATTGCCAACGGAGTGAGGAGGAAGCTCAGTATTGCGGTAGAGGCCAGCGCGATGCCGACCAGCGGTAGGGCCTGGAGAGCCTCCGGGATCACGCCTGTGGCAGGCCGGGCACCGGGAATCGCGCGCAGATGTGGCGCACGCGCGCGCTCAGCTTTTCACCCGCCGTCTGGTCGTCACGCTGTTGGATGGCGCTCACGATGAGCTCTCCCACCTCGCGCATCTCGGCCTGACCGAACCCACGTGTCGTCGTGGCCGGCGTACCGACTCGGATGCCCGACGCGGTATTGGGCGGCAGAGGATCGAACGGAATGGCGTTCTTGTTGACGGTTATGCCGATGACATCGAGGATCGCCTCGGCCTCCTTGCCGGTGACACCGAGCGGCGTCACGTCGACGAGCATCAGATGGTTGTCCGTACCGCCCGATACGACACGCGCGCCCTGTTCGGCCAGGCGAGCGGCGAGGACCTTGGCGTTCTCAACCGTGCGCTGGATGTCCGTCCGGAACTCATCAGTGGCTGCCAGCTTGAGCGCCACGGCTTTGGCCGCTATGACGTGCATCAACGGACCGCCCTGGATGCCGGGGAACACTGTCTTGTCGACCTGCTTGCCGAAGGCCTCGCGGGAGAACACCAGCCCTCCTCGAGGGCCACGCAGCGTCTTGTGCGTCGTCGTCGTGACCAGATCGGCGTGCGGGAACGGGCTCGGGTGAACACCGGCGGCGACAAGGCCGGCAATGTGGGCCATGTCGACCATCAGCAGCGCATCGACCGAGCGGGCGATGGCCCCCAGGCGCTCGAAATCGATGATCCGCGGGTATGCGCTTGCGCCGGCGACGATCATCTTCGGCCGCACCTCGGCCGCCTGCTGCTCGAGGGCGTCGTAATCGATGCGCTGGTTGTCCTCGCGCACGCCGTAGGCGTGGATCTCAAACCATTTGCCGGAAAAGTTGACCGGTGAGCCGTGGGTCAGGTGACCGCCGTGGGCGAGGTTCATGCCCAGGACCCGATCCCCGATGTCGAGCACGGACAGATAGGCGGCCATGTTTGCCTGTGCGCCGGAGTGAGGCTGGACGTTGACGTGCTCCGCGCCCGGGAACAGGGCCAGCGCACGCTGTTGAGCGAGGCGCTCCACCTCGTCGACGAACTCACAGCCGCCGTAATACCGCTTGCCGGGCAGGCCTTCGGCGTACTTGTTGGTCAGCCACGAACCCTGTGCCTCGAGGACCGCCGCGAAGGCGTAGTTCTCGCTCGCGATCAGCTCGATCTTCCAGCGCTGGCGCTCGCGCTCGTCAACCATCGCCGCCCAAAGATCAGGGTCGACCTCGGCGATCGACGCCCAGGCGGTTCGCGACGTTGTCAGGACGCTCACGGCTGAGACTCCAGCGGTTTCGTCACGGTCTGATCGGCGGCAGACTGCGCGAGGGCCAAGTGTAATGCTCGCCGTTCGGCCGATTGACGGCTCCGCTACTCGAGTGCGGCCTGAATGTCCCGTGCGGATATGGCTCCCTCGCGAAGCACGGCCGGTGGTGCGTCAGGATCGCTGCAATCCACCACGCTGGACGGGGTTCCGCCGCGCACGGGACCGTCGTCCAAGATCAGCTCGATCTCGTCACCGAACGATTCGGCGACTCGTGCCGCCGTCGTTGCGTCAGGTTGTCCAGTGATGTTGGCCGAGCTCGCGGCAATCGGCCCGAGCAATCTCGCCAGCGCGCGCGGCACGTCGTGATCGGGCAGCCGCAGGCCGAGCGTCGGCCGGCCACCTCCCAGCTGATCGGGAACGAGCACGTCCTCTCTTCGGCGCAGCACGATCGTCAAGCCGCCGGGCCAGAATCGGGCCGCGAGCCGACTGGCTGAGTCGGTCAGGACCGCCATCTCCTCCGCTTGTTGGACGGAGTCGATCAGCAGCTGGATGCCCTTCTCAGCGGAGCGGTGCTTCGCGGCAAGGAGCCGGTCAAGCGAATCGTGGGTTGGAAGAACGGCGAGGCCATAGACCGTCTCGGTCGGAATCGCGATCAATTCGCCGCGCCCGAGGACCGCCGCTGCCTCGGCGATGGCGATGGGCGTGGTGGCTGAGACGATCCGCGTCACTGCCCGCTTCCACGGCTCAATTCGACAACCCGCGGCACCCCGGCGAGGTCCGGGTGAAACTCCACGTCCCAGGTCGGTAGCGCCTCTGCGGTCGCCGTCCGCACCTCGTCGGCCTGCCCGGCGCCGATCTCGAGTAACGCCACGCCCCCATTGCGGACGGCGCTCTCGAGCAGGCTAATGAGGCGGCGCACGAGCTCGAGGCCATCGATCCCACCGTCGAGGGCAAGCACGGGTTCGTAGCTGGCCGCGACCGGCAGATTGGGCACGACTGCCGTCGGGATGTAGGGCAGGTTGGCGAGCAGCAGGTCGGCGGAGCTCGCTCCTGGCGACGCGAGGTCGGCCAGGTCGGCCAGGTCCACAACCGCTAAGTCGATCGAGTCGGCCACACCGTGCGCAACCGCGTTCTCGGTAGCGAGCGCGATCGCGTCCGCAGAGATGTCGGTAGCGCGGAAACGCACTTCGGGCACGTACCCACGCCTCCGTGACTCGACTGCCAGCGCGACACAAACCGCGCCACTGCCCGTGGCCACGTCCCAGGCGACGATCGGATCAGCGTCCGGCGGCCGTGCGTGCTCTGTCAGCAGCCGCAGGAGCCTGTCGATGCCGAGCTCGACCAACAGTTCTGTCTCCGGCCGCGGTATGAGGGCCCGCGGATCGACCGACAGGGCCAGGCCGTAAAACTCCTTCAACCCGCGGATGTAGGCAACCGGCTCGCCGTCAGCACGCCGAGCGACGAGCTCCCTGAAGATTTGAGCGTGATCGGCGCCAACCGGTGCATCGGGTGCCGCCAGCAGGGCCGTTCGTTCGGCGCGGATGACGTGACCCAGGAGCAGCTCGGCATCCAGTCGAGCGCTCTCCGATCCGCTCGTTCGCAGCGTTTCTGCCGCTCCGCGGAGCAACGAGGTGACCGTCAGAGGCACGCCGATCTCAGAACCCACCGTCAAAGTCGAACGATGACGTCCAGGTCACCGGTGCGGCGAAGGACCTCGACCGAGATTGAGCCCGCCCCGCCCGAAAAGCTCAAATCGACCAGCGCGTCGCCGACGCGCAGGTTGCGCAGACGGAGACCCGCCAACGACGTCGGCAGGGACGGCCGCAGGAGCTCGAGGCGATGCTCGCGGGCATTGGGCTGCATGCCCAGCGTGGCGCTGACCAGGTGGAAGAGCGAGCCAGCCGCCCAGGCCTGCGGCGAGCAGGCAACCGGATACGGCACCGGGAGCGGCGACCGTTCGCGGTCGAAGCCGCAGAACAGCTCCGGAAGGCGGGCCTCACGGAAGTGGACTGTGGCCTCGAGCAGGGTGCCCGCAACCAGGCGCGCCTCGTCGACCAACCCGTAGCGAGCAAAGCCGGCCGCGCAGATGCCGTTGTCGTGCGGCCAGATGGTGCCCAGGTGGTAGCCGATCGGGTTGTAGCCGATTGTCTCGCTAGACAGCGTTCGAATTCCCCAGCCGCTCCACATCCCTGGTCCGGTGAGAACACGCGCCACGCTGGCGGCACGATCGGGCGCGGCGATGCCGGTCCACAGGGCGTGGCCAGCGTTCGAGGCGATGCCGTCAACCTGGCGCTTGTCGCCGTCGAGAGCCAGCGCGTAGGACTGGACATCGTCCATCCAGAAGGCTTCCTCGAAGCGTGATCGGAGGCGCTCCGCGGCGTCGTCCTGGGCCTTCGCCAACACAGAATCGCCGCGTAGACGGGCCAGCCGGGCCAGCCCGCGTCGAGCAGCATATGCGTAGCCCTGCACCTCGACGAGCGCGATCGGCGAGGGCCCAAGACTTCCGTCGCGGTTGCGGATCGCGTCGGCGGAGTCCTTCCAGCCCTGGTTCAGCAGCCCGCGCGTCGAGTGGCGCTGGTACTCGATCAGTCCATCGCCATCGACATCCCCGTACTCGTCCATCCACCTCAGGGCGGCGAGCGCGTTTGGCCACAGTCGATCGACGAGATCGAGGTCACCCGTCCAGCGCTCGTATTCTTCGAGCAGCATCAGCCACAGCGGCGTGGCGTCGACGGTGCCGTAGTACGGCGCATGCGGGATCTCGCCGGCCCGAGCCAGCTCGCCCTCTCGCAGCTCGTGCAGGATCTTGCCCGGCTGGGCGTCGCGCCAGTCGTCCACCTCGGTCGCCTGGAGGCGAGCGAGGATCATCAGAGTGGAACGCGCGATCTGCGGGCGAACGGACATCAGCTGGAGGCTCGTGATGAGGGAGTCGCGGCCGAACAGGCAGCTGAACCAGGGCACGCCCGCCGCTACGTAACGTTCGCCCGCTGCGGGACCGCTGTTCAAAAGCAGGCGTAGATCCGCGCTGGCACGTTCCAGGGCGCGTTGGGCGAGCACATCGGTCGTCTCGACCGACGCCGAGCTGTTGCGCCACGCGCGATGCATCGCCTCGGGCTCGTCCGCGCTCACTGATGGCCGCTCGGGCGCCGGCTCATCCTCGCTCGCTTCCGCCTGGTCCTCCTCCGCAGCCGCGCCAGGCACTTCAGTCCAGACATCGACCGTCAGCGTCACCCGCTCCCCGGGCGAGAGCGTTGTGTCCAGCTCGAGCGTGACCGGGCCAGCATCGGGAACTCGGTCGCCCGAGTCGATGAGCGTCATCAGTGGCGAGACGCGGACGAAGGTTCTGCGCAGCGCACCATCGACGCCGCGATAACCGAAGTGAATCTGGCTGCCGTCCCCCTCGTTCGGCAGCCGATCGCCGCGACGTTCCCGAACCAGCCCGCGCAACTCGAAGATGTCCGCGTAGTCGGCATCCAGCCTGAGCGTCAACCGCGCCCGCTCCGGGCTCGTCGTGTAGTTCTGGACCGAGACGCGCTCGCCGAACCCGCCGCCGATCACCCGCTCGCGGACGACGCCGAGTGACTGACGGCGCAGAACTATCTCGGAGCCGTCCTGCGCCCCCACCGGCGACTGGACGAAGTCGGGGTTGGTGAGCTGGATGGTGCCGCGGTAGTTAGCAGCCGGGCCTGCCCGAAGCACGACAGGCCGTATGCCGTTCAGGCGGAGGTCGTAAGTCGACAGCATTCGCGTATCGCCGTCGTACAGGCCGAGGCCGCGCCCGTCGAGGTGGATATCGCCATAGGCGTCGCTCAGCATGAACAGGTTGTCGTGCTTCAAGACGTGGACGCCGGTGAGATCAGTGGCGCGCAGCACGGGAGGCGTCGTCCCCGGCGCGACATGAGGCTGGAATATGTCGCCGGCGTCAGCGGTCGACACGCCTCCCGCCGGTGAGGCCGAAGCGGATGTTTCAGGCGGGCCGAGGTCCGGGGGCTCGTCAGCCATCTTCCGCCACCGCCGGGCCCCGCTCGATCTCCGCCAGCAGCTGCGCCTGGTCGGTGGAGATCAGCTCGTCGAGCAGCCGGTCGATATCTCCGTCAAGCACGTTGGGGAGATTGTGCAGGTCTACGCCGATCCTATGGTCAGTCACCCGGTCCTGCGGGAAGTTGTAGGTGCGGATCTTCTCCGACCGCTCGCCTGAGCCAACCATCGTCCGACGCGCCGCCGCTTCGGCGTCGTGCGCCTTGCGCTGCTCCAGCTCGAGAAGTCGCGCGCGGAGCACGGACATTGCCTTGGCCTTGTTCTTGTGCTGGCTCTTCTCGTCCTGGATGGCGACCACAAGGCCACTCGGCAGGTGGGTGATGCGCACGGCCGAGTCGGTCGTGTTCACACTCTGGCCTCCCGGGCCCTGGGAGCGATAGACGTCGATCTTGAGGTCCTTGTCATCGATCTGGATCTCGACCTCGTCCGCCTCCGGCAGCACCGCCACCGTGGCTGTGGACGTGTGGATGCGCCCGCTCGACTCGGTCTCGGGGACGCGCTGCACGCGGTGCACACCGCCCTCGTACTTGAGCCGGCTGTAGGCACCCTGGCCGCGCACCTCGAATATGACCTCGCGCAGGCCGCCGATGCCCGTCTCGTTGGCCGTGATCAGCTCGGTCTTCCAGTTGTGTCGTTCGGCGTAACGGCTGTACATCCGGTACAGCTCGGCCGCAAACAGCGCCGCTTCCTCGCCGCCGGTACCGGCCCGAATCTCGACGATCACGTTGCGGTCGTCGTTGGGATCGCGCGGCAGAAGGTGGACGCGCAGCTGCTCGGTCAGTCGCTCCTCTTCTGCCTCGAGCTCCAATACGATCTCGCGCGCCATGTCGCGTGTTTCGGCATCGGTCTCGGCGTTGCGGTCGCGGCGCGCGGCTTCCAGCTGGCCGCGCACCGTACGCAGACGCCTGTAGTCGTCCACGACCGGGGCGAGCTGAGCCTGCTCTTGGCCGAGTAGGCGAGACAGATCGTGATCGCCCGCAACTTCCGGTCGCGCCCATTCAGCCTCGATCTCCGTCAGCCGCTGCTCGAGCGTCTCGAGGCGCAGCTCGAGGTTCATGGCGCTGGGTGGTCGGTGGCCGACTCCTGCGCAGCTGTCGAGCTCGGAATCGGTCGTCGCTCCGGGTCGGCACTGCCCTCGGGGACCGTGTCGCCGTTCGCCGCGAGTGCCTCGCGCATGGATGCGATGGCCACCTCGATCATCGAGTCGTCGGGCTGCTTGGTGGTAATGGCCTGCAGCCAGATGCCGGGCAGGAACATCCAGCGGATCCATGGCTTGTGCCGGTGGCGGGCGCCGAAACGAAGGATCTCGTAGGCAACCGACGCGATCACCGGCACGAGAGCTATCCGGCCGAGGATGCTGAGGACGAGGCTTTGGCCTGCCAGCAGGCTGAACATCAGGATGCTCAGGATGATGAAGATGACCAGGAACTCGGTCCCGCAGCGCTGGTGCGCCGTGGGGTACTGGCGAATGTGCTCCACATCCAACGGGTCCTCGTGCTCGAGGGCATGGATCGTCATGTGCTCGGCGCCGTGGTACTGGAATACCCGCCGAATCTCGCTCGAGCGGCTGATCACCAGCAGGTAGCCGACGAAGATGAAGACCCGGATGAGGCCCTCTAGCAGGTGCTCCAGCAGGAACTGGCCAGGTCCGATCGTTGCGCGCGTGGCTGCGCCGGCCAGGAACAGCGGCAGCAGTACGAACAGCCCGATCGCCAATCCAAGCGTGAACAGCAGCGTCAGGGCCATGGTGCCGCGCCCAAGCTCCTGCCCCTCCCCCTGGGCTTGAACGGAGCCGGAGCGCATCAGCCAGCGCGTGCCGGTGACGAGGGTCTCGTAGAGCACGACGAGCCCCCGGAAGAACGGCGCGCGAGCAAAGCGGCTGCGGTGCAGGACCGAGGTGAGCGGCTCGGATGCGGAAACGATGGAGCCGTCGGGGTGGCGCAGCGCGACGCCGACCGCGGAACGGCCACGCATAAGAACGCCTTCGAGCAGCGCCTGGCCGCCGTAGTCAGTACGCGCCATCAGATCCTTCCTCTGCAAACGCGCGTGTCGGGCGCGGTCGCGATCAGAACGGGTATTTGGTCGAGCTGGCTAAAGGCGAGCCGACCGCTCGAGGCGCTTCTGGAAGCGCTCGACCTGGCCAGCCGTGTCGACGATGGTCTGTTTGCCGGTGAAAAACGGGTGGCAGTTCGAGCAGATATCGACGCGCAGGGACTCCTGCGTGGAGCCAACCTCAAACTCGGTGTGACACGAGCCGCAAACGACCTTGGCGTGGTGGTACTTGGGGTGAACGTCCGACTTCATACGTTGCTCCCCGCCACCTGGGCGTCAGCTTCTACGCGTACGCGCTTCTTGTCACGACGCTCGTGCTCGAAGCGCACTCGGCCATCGATCGTGGCGAACAGCGTGTAGTCCTTGCCGAGGTCCGTGCCCGGACCGGCCAGAAAGGTCATGCCGCGCTGGCGCACGATGATCGAGCCAGCTGATACGCGCTGACCGTCGCCGGCCTTCACGCCAAGGCGCTGGCCAACGCTGTCGCGGCCGTTCTTCGAGCTGGAACCAGCCTTCTTGTGTGCCATCTCAGTTACTCGTCCTTCTTCGTCGATGTTTTGCGCGTCGCCTTGGGCGTAGCTGTCTTCGCTGTCGCCTTCGGCTTAGCCGCGGCGTCCGTCTTGGCGGTCTTCGGTGCGGGCTTCGACGCCGCCCCGGTCGGAGTCTTTGGCTTGGCGGCCGTCTTCGCAATGGACTTCGTCTCGGTGGGCTTTGCGGCGGTCTTCGCAGTGGACTTCGTCTCGGTGAGCTTTGCGTCGGTCTTCGCGGATGCAGTTGCCTTGGCGCGGGTTGACGCCGTCGGCTTCTTAGCGGCCGCTGCCTTCGCCGGGGCGGTTTCTTCGCGCTCGCCGGCCTCCTTGGCCAGCTTCGCGGCGAGCTCCTGGTCGGCTGCTGCCTTGCGTTCGGCTTCGGCAGTCGCTGCTTTGCGCGTCTTCGCTGTCGCCTTGTCCTGCTCACTCGCCTCGTCAGCCGCGCTGCGGCCATTGAAGCGGATGTCCGCCACGCGGATCACTGTCTGCTCCTGACGGTGGCCCTTCTTGGCGCGGTGGCGAGCCTTGGGCCGGTACTTGAAGACGATCACCTTCTCGCCGCGATCCTGGCGCAGAACCTCGCCCATGACCAGGGCGTCAGCAACCACGGGCGTACCGATCTTGGATGCGTCGCCATCCGCCACGAGCAGGACGCGATCGAAGTCGATCGTTTCGCCGGGTGCCGCGTCCAGCCGCTCGATCGCGAGCTCACTGCCGAGCTCGACGCGATACTGCTTTCCGCCGGTTTCAATGACTGCGTACATGGCTCTCCGTGGCGCCACGCGGTCGAGCGCGCGAATTGAGGGTCTTTACTGGATCTGGACGCTGGTTCGCCGCGGATGTGACGGTGGGGCCACGGTCGCAGGCGCGATCGAGAAGGATACACGAATCGTGCTCCTCGAGGCAATCCGCGCAGAGCTTCCCCGGCCATCCATCGCCCCTGCTCGACCGGGCGACGACCGGTGGTACTGCCGGGTTGGCGATTCGTTCACTATCCGGGCCGTTGTCGCGAAGCGAGGATTGCTTCGATGAGCGCAACCGATCCCCGGCACACGCGAAGACGCTGATGCTCGCCGAGACCGCGGACCGCGAAATCATCGGCACGGTTTATCGCAAACTGGCCCAGCGCTTCCACCCTGATGTCGACCCCAGCAGTGAGGCCGCCCGTCGGATGGCCGAGATCAATGAGGCCTATGCCACGCTGCGCGATCCCGAGAAGCGCGCCAAGTACGACAGGTCGTTGGCCAGCCGTCGCGATCGCCGTGCGTCAGATCGATTCATACGTCCGCACGCGGAGGTCGAGCCGGGCAGCGCTGGCGCGCCGGTGGGAGCACCACGGCAGCATGATCGACTTTGGCCGCTACAGCGGCTGGACGATTGGGCAGATCAAGCGTGCCGACCCGGAGTTTCTGGAGTGGTTCATGCACGTGCATGCCGGACGGCGTTACAAAGACGAGATCGGCGCGCTGCTGGGTCGGAAGAGCAACTAGCCACCTTTAGCCGCGCCCGAATTACCAGGGCGCGCGAGCTTCCCCGGCGCGCCGGATGTTGATGCTCTGCATCAGACCCAGCGCGATCGCGATGCTCGTGAGCGAGGCGCCGCCGTGGGTGATGAACAGAAGCGGAATGCCGGTGACAGGCATCATCCCGGCAACCATTCCCGCGTTCACCAGCACCTGGAAGATGATCATCGAC
>JBPCLD010000110.1:0-8094 GCA_051003655.1 Candidatus Limnocylindrales bacterium
ACCCTCAGCCTGTCCCTGTTCCCAAGCACCAGCCCGGTGACCAGCCCGACTGCGATGCCGACCATCAGCCTTGAACCTTTGGCGACCCCGAGCCCAACCCCCACGGCAGAGATAACGCCCCAGATCACGCCCGAGATAACCCCCGAGGTAACGCTCTCGCCATCGCCGTCGCCCTCGCCGTCGCCCTCGCCCACCGCGACCCCGAGCCCGACTCTGCCGCCGATACCGACATCTCCCGGACGCCAGTTCCGCGTCGACGATCTGGGGCTGGACGGGCGCAACCCCGAGGTCGGCGTCGAGAGGTACGTGGAGTTCCAGGTCGACGGGCCGAGCCTGATCAGGGTCACCCTTTCGAACACGACCGGTCGATCCTGCGTGCGTCTGTGGCAAGGCGACGACATCCCCGAAGCGTGCACGGCGCGATTGCGCAACGGCACCATCGAGCAGGCCGTGTTCGACGCGGGCCAGACGTCGTGGACGGTGTCTCTGATCGGCGTCGAACAGGCTCTTGGGCCGGTCGTGGATCTCACCCTCGACTTCAACGCCATCGCCCCACAGGTGAGGGTCGAGAACCTTCGCTTCCAGGGACAGCCGGCCCCGAACTACAACGGCATTGAAGTCTCGGTCGACGCGCTGAACGGGGGTGACCTGACCATCGCCGGTGCCTTCGATTTGGGCCAGCAGCACATGTACCGAGTGGTCATTGAGCAGGCCGGCGGCCCCACCCTGCAGGATCAGACGGCCGGCCCGGCCAGCACGTTCAGCGTGACCCAGGCGGTAACTGCCGCCACGTCCTACAACCTGTCCGTCTCGAACCCGAACACGTCGGCCGAGCCATTGCCCGTATTCCTCCGCGCGACCTTCACCTGGCCCTAGCCCGGAGATCCCTGGGCGCAGCCCATGCTCCACGCGCATCGATACGACGGGTTTGCATGCCGAATGACCGTCCCGCCCTCATTTCGGGCCTTCCAGAGCCACCGGATGAGCTCAAGAATTCGTGTGCTGCATCAATCGACTCCGAAAAGTCCGTCGTCGCGGGGAGGCCAACTGCGTCGTATCCATGCCCTCGGCGCATAAATGGCGCCGCTGTCAGACGGCCAGCTCGCCGCCCGAGTCAGCCGCGGTCGGACAGCTCGCGAACCTCGCCCCGCTGGGCGAGGCGGTCAACCAGGAACAGCCCGACCAGTGTCTTTGCATCCCGAATGCGGCCGTCGCCGGCCATCGGCAACGCTTCGTCGAAAGGCAGGGTCTGAAGCTCCAGCCGCTCGTCCTCCTCGGGGCCTTCGTAGGTGGGATCCAGCTTCACGTCAGTGGCCAGGAAGAGGTGCATCAGCTCCGTCGCGAAGCCGGGGGCGGTGAAGAACTCGGCCAGCTTCCGCCACGAGCCAGCGCGGTAGCCGGTTTCCTCGAACAGCTCGCGTTTCGCCGCCGGAAGCGGCGTCTCAACCGTGCCGTCGTCGAGTATGTCCAGCGTGCCCGCCGGGAGCTCCAGAAGCACCTCGCCAGAGGGGTGTCGGTACTGGCGTACCAGCAATAATCGCCGATCGGGTAGGACCGCCGCGATCGTGACGGCACCCGGGTGAAGGACGACATCCCGGGAGTGCTGGAGCCCGTCGCTGGTCACGACTGTGTCACGCACAAAGGTCAGATAGGTGCCCCCCGGCAACACATGTCTGTCGACGAGGCGCTCGACAAGGTCCCCGTCACGCTCAGAAGTCATGGTCTGGAGTATGGCAGCGGCCGTACTGGTACCTATTTCTCATATCGACCGCCGGATGGCCACCTTAGGATCGCGGCCGTTGATCGACTCATGTCCGAGTCGCAGAGCAACTGGAGAGAGCAAGAAAATGACGACCCTTCGACAGACGGTCATCAGCCTCGTGGTCCTGACGGCTTTCATGCTCGTCCTGGCCGCACCTTTCCGTTGGTGGTGGTAAGTCGACCCACCTGTCACCGGGCGAACCGCTCGGTCTGACCAGCCCGACAGACTCGACCTTCGCTACGGCGCGTTCCGAGTAACGCGCCGTTCCTTGTATCTGGAGCATTCAACCGAGCCATGCTGCTGCTCTACGCCGTCGCCTTCGGACTCGCCGCCGGACTTCTGACGCGCGGCCGGATCGAAGCGCTCGGCTCCGTCAAAGTGAAGCTCTGGCCTGTCGCGCTTATCGGGCTCGTGTTCCAACTGCTCCTGTTCAGCTCGCCGCTGGCGGCGGTCGTCGGGAACCTTGGGCCTTCGCTGTACGTGCTCTCCACAGCCGTCGTCTTGATGGCGCTGGTCGTTAACCTTCGCCAGCCCGGGTTCTGGCTGATCGCGCTGGGCGCCTTCGCCAACTTCACGGTGATCGTGGCCAACGGCGGGCAGATGCCTGCGTCGCCCGAAGCCTTCGCGATCCTGAGAGGCACACCGCTGGTGCCGACGACCGACTTCTCGAACTCCGTCATCGCCGGCCCGCACACGCAGTTCTACTTCCTGGCCGACTTATTCGTCTTGCCGCGGCCGATCCCATTTGCCAACGTCTTCTCCATTGGCGATGTCCTAATCGGCCTGGGCGGCGCCTGGTTCATCGTCCGAGTCATGCACCCCCAGCCTGTGGTCCGCCCGATATCAGAGGACGTGACCCACAAACGGGCTGGCCTCCCGACGAATGCCTGACCCGGATCGAACCAGGCTCGGCTCCGCACTCGAAGAGGTCTGCACGGCGGTTGGTGCGGACGGTGGCGCCGCCCTCTATGTCGGCGACGATGATGGTGTGCTTCACTTGGCCGCATCGGTGGGCCACGACAGCCGTCGTCCGCCGGGCTTCCTGCAGCGACTGCGAGGCGAATCGAAGGAACGGGACGAAAGACCCTCGTCCTGGCCGTCCCCGGCTCTACCGGCAGTGTCGTCATACTCGCCCGCCGCGGTGACAGCGGCTTCACCCAGCAGGACAGCACGCTCGCGCGGCTATATCTGCGTGGCCTGGCCGCGCCGGGCGCCGACGCGGCAGCCCAGCTTCACGGCAGCGGCAGGACGCGCCAGCTCGAGGCCATCCAGCGCATTGCGGTGGGCGTTGGTGTCAGCGCCGGCCTCGCCGTCTATCCGACCGATGGTCGGACGTCGGCCCAGCTGCTCCAGGCATCAGACGCGGCCATGTATGCGGCCAAGCGGACGGCGGTCACCAGGTTGAACGATCGTCTGGTCGCCTGGTTGCGTTCGAGGTGGGATCCGCGCCGGCAACCGCGCCGGTCGCCGGCTAGCCGCTAGACGAGAGCCTTTCCGTCTTCGGCCTCGAAGAGGTGGATCTTATCGATCGGCACCCACAGGTCCATCACGTCGCCTGGCTTCACCCGATGCGATGCATCGACGATCGCTACCAGATCGTGCTCACCCACCCGAAGGTGGAGCAGCTCCTCGTTGCCGAGAAACTCGACCACGTCGATCGTCGCCCGCAGGGTAGCCCCTTGACCCTGTGGAGCGCCGCCGTTGACGATCTGAAAATGCTCCGGACGGAACCCGGCCGTCAGCTCGCTGGTGCTGCCCTCGACGACTGACCGCAGTCGTTCGGGGAGAGGGAGCTCGACGTTGTCGTTCTTGAGAACGCTTCGGCCGTCCTCCTTTTCCAGCTTGACGTTGATGAAGTTCATCGCCGGGCTGCCAATGAAGCCGGCCACGAACTTGTTCACAGGCCGCTCGTAGAGTTCCTGCGGTGGCCCGACCTGCTGGAGCACGCCGAAGTTCATGACGGCGATGCGATCGCCCATCGTCATCGCCTCGACCTGGTCATGGGTCACGTAGACCACTGTCGTGCGGAGGCGCTGGTGGAGGCGGGCGATCTCGGCGCGCGTCTGCACGCGCAGCTTCGCGTCGAGGTTGGAGAGCGGTTCGTCCATCAGGAACACGGCCGGCTCGCGCACGATGGCGCGCCCAAGGGCGACGCGTTGCCGTTGCCCACCAGACAGCTGCTTGGGCTTGCGGTCGAGCAGGTTGGTCAGCTCGATAGTCGCGGCCGCCTCGCGCACGCGCTTGTCGATCTCTGCCTTGGGGATCTTGCGCAGCTTCAGCCCGAACGCGAGGTTGTCGTACACGCTCATGTGCGGGTACAGGGCGTAGCTCTGGAACACCATCGCCACGTCGCGATCCTTGGGTGCCAGGTTGTTGACCACCCGCTCGCCGATCTTGAGCTCGCCCTCGGAGATCTCCTCGAGGCCGGCGATCATGCGCAACGCAGTTGTCTTGCCGCATCCGGATGGCCCGACCAGGACCAGGAACTCTTCGTCCTGGATGTCGAGGTTGAGGTCCTTCACGGCGACTACATCGCCGTATCGTTTCCAGACGTGGTCAAACGTGACGGTGGCCATGCAAAACCTCCCGAGGAGCGTCGTAAGCCGGGCCCGGCTTCGGTCCAATGCGGCGCGACCACTTCTCGCAACTGATGCTAGCCGCGTTAGCATCAGTCGATCAAGTGGAGAATTGAACAATGCCCGTTCTCACGCTCGTTGGCTGGATCGTCGTCGGCTTCCTCGCCGGAGCGCTTTCCGGTCTCGTCGTCCGCGACCGAACCGCTGGCGGCTGCCTGGCGAACATCCTCATCGGCATCCTGGGCGGCATCGTCGGCGGCTTCCTGGCGCGTGAGCTGTTCGGCACACAGGAGGTCTACGGCTGGATCGGAGCCCTCCTCGTCGCGTTCGTCGGCGCCGTCATCGTGCGCTGGCTGCTGGCGCTGGCTTCGCCTCGCCGCTACTAGCCGCTCGCCGGCCGCGGCTTCGGGGGGGCGACCTTTAACCTTTTCTTCGGCGGCTTCTTCGGCGGTTTCTTCTTTGGCGGCAGGGTGAGTGCGAAATCGAGCGCCTGAGCGCCCCACTGGCGAACCGTCTGCTCGTCTGAGCGCCAGTCCGGGATGTCCACGTACTCGCGCATCGGGCGACCGGGCATCGGCTCAAGTGGACCGCCACCGGCCGCGGTCACAGCCTCGCGGTCGGCCGGGCTCAGGCGGACGTAGAGGTCGTCGGCGAAGAGATACATGAACATCTGGCCTTCGATGAACGCGGCCACGCTGCCGAACATCGGTCGCACCGTTACGCGTTCGTCGTTCGGCACGAGCGTGCGAAACAGCACCCGAGCCTCCTCGCTGCTCTTCGGCGACGGCGTCTCCCCACGATGACCTGTCATGTCCTGATTATCGACCCGCGTCCTGATTGTCGATCCGCGTTTCAGTCACCGGCTGACTGTACGGACCGATGACGTGCGACCCGGGCGCCTTCGCGCGCGATTTCAGTCAGCGGACGAATGAAATGACAGCCGAAGACCAGGATTTGGCTGCAAACGCACGATTTGACCGCAAAGGGATGCGCCGGGGCGCGGTTCGGCCGACCGTTCAGTCACGGGCTGCATAACCGAGGCGCAGCGCGCACTCCGGGACGCTGCACGACGCCGCTACGTCGTCTTCAGCAGATGAGGGTTGAGCCGGGCCGCCAAGGCTGTTTTGGGCATGGCGCCGACGATGCGGTCGACGACGTTTCCGTCCTTCATTACGACCATCGTCGGGATGCTGAAAGCCTGGAAGCGTTGAGCCGTCGCGGGGTTGTCGTCGACGTTGACCTTGACGACCTTGAGGCGGCCGGCGTACTCCGTCGACAGGGCCTCGAGGATGGGGCCGACGATCCGGCACGGACCGCACCACGGCGCCCAGAGGTCGACCACTACCGCCGGAGCGGCCCTGGCCTCGATGTCGAAGGTCTCATCGGTGGCATTGACCAGCCATGGCAGGACCTTGCCGCAATTGCCGCAATGCGGTGCGTCGCGGGCGCTGGGTCGGATCCTGTTCTTCTTGCCGCAGCTCGCGCACGTCAGGATCGACAGCGGGCCTGCGGCTTTGGCCGGGTCTGAGCTCGGAGTCGCGGGGGTTGGGTGGGCGTCGGTCATGGGTCGTCGCACCTGAGGATACGCTTGGGATGTGGAGAGCGAACCCGAACTGACGATCGTCAACAAGGCTGCTGCGAACCGGTACGAGGCCCTGATCGACGGCCGGCCCGCCGGCTTCAGCACCTACGAGGAAGACCCGGGCCGCGTGACCTTTACTCACACCGTCGTGCGTCCACAGTTCGAAGGCCGCGGGGTCGGCTCGCACCTGGCGAAGTTCGCCATTGACGACGTCCGGGCCCGTGGCCTTCGCATCACGCCTGTCTGTCCGTTCGTGCGTGCTTATCTACGCCGGCACCCCGAGTACGACTCGATCGTGGACTACCCCGCCGAGAAGTGACTCAGTCGGCGGTGAACTGGAGGCCGATGTTTCCGGCCATCAAGGTCAACGAGCCGGCGTCGATCGCGTAGGTAATGGCATGCGACTCCAGCACCGCGAGGACAGCTGCCTCGACCTGGCCGCCGCCGCCCATGCAGGCCATCTCGGTGGTGATCAGGTCGGTGAAGGTGATCGTGTCGCCGTCGACTGTGTAGTTGCCGCCACCGGAGTTGCAGCCGGGCTGGATGTCGACGCGGCCGTCCTCATGGAACGTGATCGTCGCCGTGACGCCCATCGGGACCGATGAAACGGCTTCGCCGGTGATGAGCGAGCTCAACGTCCAGGTCGGGCCGACGAGGGGCTGATCAGGAGCAGCGATCTCCTTGTCGAGCATCGTGATCGCCGTCGTGCCACTGGTGAGCACGAGGTCGTTGCCGTTGAGGCTGATCGTTGGACGCGCGCCGAGGATCGCTGTCAGCCAGTCGTCCTGCGCGTGGCGGGCGGGGTCGCAGCCCATCTCGGTCATGCCGCCGCCCTGGAATATGAGCGTGTCCCCATCGATGATGAAGGTGCCGCCTATGGTGTTGCAGCCGGCCGACGCGCCGATCTGTCCGTCGGTGAAGCTGATCCGGATGACGGTGTTGGGGACGAGGGGCTTGACGACGCCGCCGTCGGTGATCTTGACGGATAGGAAGGTGCGGCCGTTCAGTGCCTGGCCGTTGGCCGCGGGGGGATTGGTCGGCGCGGCAATCCCGGGCGCCGGAGTCCCAGGCGCTGGTGTGCCAGGCGTCGGAGCGGCGGGTGTCGGAGCGCCTGGCGCGACCGAGCTACATGCGATGAGGGTGAACATCAATCCGAGGAGGGGGAGGAGCTTCGTATTCATGGCCCCGTAGACGCAGTCGGACCTGTCCTTGGTTCCGTCGCTCGAAGCGCGCTGCTCGGTAGCGCAGTGTGCGTGACAATCGCCGTCTCGTGAGGTCCCTCTTCGCGGCCGTCTCCGCCCGACCGCGTCTGACCGCGCTACTGGGCGCCATCTCGATCTCATTTTCCGGCGTCCTGTACCTCTATTCGGGCACGTCACCGGAGACGGCGACCTTCTTTCTTCGCCTGTACGGCCTGCCAATCCTCGTCGGCGCGGCCTTCCTGGAGCGAAGGACGGCACGCCTGACGCGGCGTGGGGTTGATTCTCAGCGTGTTCGCCGGGATCCTGTTCGCGGGCGACCTCATCTTCTGGCACCACGCCGTCGACTACGTCGGTGCCGGGCTGGCGACGGTGCTGGGCAACCTCCAGATTGTCGTCGTCGCCTTCGGAACGTGGATGCTCTTCGGGGAGCGGCCCGCGACACGGACGCTGCTTGCGATACCCATTGTCCTTGCGGGCGTGATCCTCATCGCCGGCCTGATCAGTCATCAGGCCTATGGAACGAACCCGGTTCTCGGCGTGGCCTTCGGCATGGTGGCCGCGCTCACCTATGGCGGCTACCTGATGGTGATCCGGCAGGTCAATCGAGGCGGTACCGCCGCCCCTGTCGCCATCTCGACGGCGTCAACTGCGGTCGTCTCCGCGATCGCGGGCCTGACAGTCGGTTCGATCGACCTTCTCCCGTCATGGCCGGCCCATTTCTGGCTGCTGCTGCTGGGCATTTCCGCCCAGGCGGCGGGCTACCTGTTCATCTCGTATTCGCTGCCGCGGCTGCCCGCCGCCGTCACCTCGATCATCCTGCTCGCCCAGCCGGTGATCGCGGTGCTGACCGCGACCTTCCTCATCCCCTAAACGCCGTCCGTGGAGCAGCTTCTGGGAGTTGCCTTCGTCATCGGGGGCATCGCATTGGCGACCATCCCGCTGCGCAACATGAGGCGCTCGTCAGGCACCGGT
>JBPCLD010000111.1:0-6417 GCA_051003655.1 Candidatus Limnocylindrales bacterium
GGTTGGCGGTGCTCGGTGGTGGGGCGAAGGATGCGCTCACGGGATCGTCGTTCCGGCGATGATCGCGTGGATGTCGTCGGCCACGCTGGCGAATTCACCGACGTCCGCCCAGCCGTCTAACACGACGACGACGGCGGTGCCGGCCACGCCCGTGACCTCGCCTTCCACGGCGCTGGCCAGCTCGGGGAACGTGCCCGAGTACGCGACTCGAGCCGCAGGATTGGTCCCGTGCGCGACGGCTGCTTCGAGGATGTCGCCCGCGCTCACGGTCCCGGTAGCCGTCCACTCCTCGCGCAGCGAGTCGAGCGCGGCCACGTGGTCGCTGCCCTGGGTCACGGTGACGGCGAGGCTGCCGTTGCCTCGGCTGAGCAGGATGGTGTCCTGGCCCTCAGCGCGGCCCTGGAACTCCCAATCGGGCGGCCGAACCAGACTCACGCCGTCGCTCACGGTCACCGGCTGGTTCGGGATATCGGCGACGGCGTTGGCCGCCGCAAAGCCAACGCCGACGATGCCGACCATGATCACCAGCACCGCGAGTGTTGCAAGGCAGCCCCTGGGCTGCGCTGAAGATCGGCTTGACACGGGTACGGCCATCGCGGGCGAGTTTACGAAACCGACGTCTATCTCCGAATCAGGCGGTCGGGCCGACGGATCCAAGCCGGGCTTCGATCTGCTTGACCTCGGTCAGCAGCCGTTCATCGGCTGCTCCGGCACGCTCGAGGATCCGGATCGCCTTGGCAATCCACCATGGCGCATCGCTGGTTCGGAACCGTCCGAGGGCGGCGCGGCCGGCCGCTTCGGCGCGACCCTGATCGCGGCGGGCGAGGGCCAGCCGTGCTCGAAGAAGCTCGTGCGTGCCCAGCGCAAACGAGGTTGGATGGGTGAAGCCCGGCGCCGCCGCGGTCATGACGCTGAGAGCCTTCTCTGCCCCGTCGATCTCGCCCGCCTCGATCCATGACCGGAATACGCGGTCCAATGCGGCGGACCAGGTCGGACCACCAGGCTCGTCCTCGAACGCAACTAATCGGGGTTCTACCTCGGGCAGGTACGGATCGGTCAAGCCGGCCGCGGCCAGCTCGAGGTCCTGCGCTGGACGTACGATGCGGGCGTAGGCGGAGTCGGGGAACTGCGCGAGCTCGAGGGATGAATACCAACGTGCTACTCGCTCGAGCATCGCCCGGTTGCCGCGGACCGCAGCGATCGGCACCATCACGTGGATCGTCCTGACCGTCAATCGTCGATATGCGTTTGCCTCGCCGATGTCCATGGCTCGTGTTCCAGCGGCCACCGCCCGGTCCCAATCGCCCGAGATGAAGCCCGCCTCGGACTCCAGGTAGTCGAGCCAGCCGAGGTCCTCGGTAAATCCACGGCCGGCCGCGATCTCGCGCGCCCGATCGATCAACTGGAAGGCTTCCGCCGCCCGGTCGTCCAGCCGCGACATTGCGCTGTTGGTCATCGCTGAAACCCCGGCCGGCCAGTCGCCGGCGCTGAACGAAGCCTCGGCCAGAGCCTCCCACTCGGCCGGGTCGTCGCGGCCACTCTCCGAATGCACCATTGCCAGCCCATGCCGGGCACGTAGCTCTGTTCGCTGGTCACCGGCCGCCCGCGCGAGTTCGACGGCGCGTTCGATCTCGGCTTCGACGTCGGATTTGGGCCCGCCCGAGCCAAGGACACCCAGCGCGTGCGCGATCAGGAGTTTCGCGTGCGAGCTGACATCGTCCGGATCGACCTCGGACATGACCCGCTGGGCGAGCTCGCCCGACTCGGCGAAGTGGAGCTGCTGGTACATCACATCGGCCAACGCCGCGGCGGTGCGGGCCAGTCCCGCGCGGGCAACGCCCAGGCCTGCCGCGAACTCGGCCTTTCCCGCCTGCAGCTCTTCCGAACCGTCCTGTAGCTGCACAGCACCGACGGCGAGGGCCCTGGCCCCTTCCGGAGACAGGCCCTTCAAAAGCTCGGCACGCCTGGCAAGCTCGGTCGATGCGCGCGACAGCGCGCCGGAGCCGCGATCGAATCCTGCCGAACCCATATCGATCGCCAGTCGGTAGAAATCCATCGCCGTCTGATAGGCGGCGGCGCCCTCGTCCATGTCGGCCGCGAAGGCCGTAGCGTCGCCCAGGCGCTCCCATCTGCGTGCCTTGTCGATGGCCGCCTCGTCCGGCGTGAGGTCGATTGAGCGGCGCAGCAGCTGGCGCGCCGCGTCGTGGGCAGACATAGCCAGCGTGCCCTGACCGGCGCGCTCGTACCACTGGGCCGCCAGCCGGCTCACTGCGTCGCGATCCAGGCCATCCCCGACGTCGCGGGCGAGCGCCGGTGCGCTCTGCAGCGCTGCCGAGTAGTGGCCGGCTAACTGCTCGGCAATCTCGGTGCTACGTTCGCCCGCAGCCTCTTCCAGCCAGCGCGCAAGCCGTATGTGAAGGCGCGCCCGCTCGGCGCGAGCAAGGCTGGCGTAACCCGCGTCGCGCAGAAGTGCGTGGCGATACGAGAAGGCCGTGCCCCACAGCGGCTCCATGACCGGTCCGATAAGCAGCTCGCGTCTCTGCAATGGCTCAAGCCCTCCGCTCGCGCGAGCTCCCAGGGGCTCCAATGCGCCTAGCGGGAATCGCCGCCCGGCTACCGACGCGCGTCGCGCAAGCCGCCTCGCATCAGGCGGCAGGTCATCGAGCTGAGCCGCATAGATCGACTGGACGCTCGCCGGGAGCGGGATATCTTCCGTCGGCACGGTGAGCTGCCAAGCCGAGTCGCCACCGTGCGCGGCGGCCGTCTGGACAAGCGTGCCGACGCTGACCCATGTGCGCAGAAGCTCCTCGATGAACAGGCAGTTACCGTCGGACCGATCGGCGATCCGCTCAACGAGGTCGTCCGGCAGGGCGTCGCCGACGAGCGCGGTGATCAGAGCGCATGCATCTGCCCGCTCGAGTGGCCCCAGATCGAGCGCATGTCGGTCCGCTTCCGGATTCGCGGCCGCCCAGTCCGCATTCGACTCGAGCAGTGACGGCCGCGCCGTGGCAACGATCAGTCGGCCACCATTGCCCGCGGGAGGCGTACGAGTTGTCGCGAAGTCGAGGAACGCGAGGACGTCGCCGCCGCTCCAATGGACGTCCTCCACCAGCCATACCTGGGTTCTGCCTTCGGCGAGCGCGTCCAGAGCCTCGAGCCAGGTCGCGAACAGAGCGTCGCGCTCCTCGGCAGGCTTGCTCGGGTCGGTATCGGGCGACGACGCTGAAGGCGGCCAGATGATCGACCGGCCGGCCTCGGCAACGACTTGGGCGCGCATCTCGGACGCCCCGGTCGCGTGAACCGCGGCGCGCAGCTTTTCTTCGGCCAAGGCTGGATCGGCGGTGCCGACTGCTTCGAGGAGCAGGCGCGCGATCGGGTCGAAGGGTGAGACCGATTCCGGCCGGGCGCGCGAAAGCCAGACGACCGTCGCGGCAATGCTCTCCCCGACGCGAGCGGCTAGCTCACGCAGCAGGCGCGACTTGCCGACACCGGGCGGAGCCACGATCAGCCAGCGCTCCACGAGTGCCTGGGTGGCGCGTTGGTGAGCCGCCTGGAGTCTTGCCAGCTCGGTCTCCCTACCGAGCGTCGGGGCGCGCAGAGCGCCCATCGCCTGCTCGCGTGATGGCTCGGCGCGGAAGCCCGTCACCAGGTGGGCCGGGGTCGGCTCGGCCTTGCCTTTCAGCTCGAGCGGTGCAACCGGCTCCGAGTCGGCAACATCGGCTATCGCCAGCGCGGTTGTCTCGCCGACGAGCACGCCGCCCGGCGGCGCGGCCGTCTGCAGGCGAGCAGCCGTGTTGACCGTGTCGCCGGTGACCCGTCCCTCGTCGGGCCCCGCGGCAGCGATCACCGCCTCGCCTGTGTTGACGCCCACGCGCAGCCGAAGTGCATCCTCGTCGAGGCCGAGGCTCGCGCCCAGCTGCTGAATCCCGTGGACGAGTGCGAGCCCGGCCCTGACGGCGCGTGTCGCGTCGTCGTCGCGTGAGCGCGGGACGCCGAACACGGCCATCGCCGCATCGCCGATGAACTTCTCGAGCCGGCCCCCGTAGCGCCCGACCGTCTCGCGGACCATGGCGAAGTAGCTGTCCTGGATGGCCGCCACGTCCTCGGCGTCGAACTGCTCGGAAAGCGTGGTGAAGCCGACCAGATCGGCGAACAGGACCGTTACGATTCGACGCTCGACGAGCTCTTGGGCGTCCACGCTCGCCATCCTACGGGCGCATGGCAGGTGATCAATCCGCCGGAATCACTTTTCTTGCGCCCGAGGTGGGCCCACGCGCGCTGGGTCGCGTTCTCAGGCCCGTCATACTGACCCGGCCATGACCTCGACTCGGCCGATCAAGAACGGCATAAGACGCTCGCCGTCGCGCGACATCCTCTCGGGTGACTCGGCCGACGTCTACTTCTCGCGCGCCGACGAGATCCTGGCCAAGGAAGGGCTGGATCCGGTCGTGGCCATGGAGGTCTTCGCCCGTCGCGACGCCGTGTTGTGCGGGATCGACGAGGTGAAGGTGCTGCTGGCGCATGTTCTGCGTGGCGCGGACCCCGCCGAGACGAGCATCGAGGCGCTCTCCGACGGCGACAAGATCGAGCCCAAGGAGGTCGTGCTGCGCATTCGCGCGCGGTATCGGGCGTTCGGGCTGTACGAGACGGCGATCCTCGGCATCCTCGCGCAATCCACCGGTTGGGCCACCGCCGCCCGCGAATGCGTGGATGCAGCCGCGCCCGAGCCGGTCGTGAGCTTCGGCGCGCGCCACATCCATCCCGACGTCACGGACAACCTCGACTACGCGGCAATCGTCGGTGGCTGTGTCGGTGCCTCGACCCCGGCTGGTGCACGCCTCGCCGGGCTCAGTCCGACCGGCACGATGCCGCACTCGCTCGTGCTCATCTTTGGCGATACCGTCCGTGCCGCAGAGGCGTTTGACCGGCACATGCCACCGGACGTTCCGCGGATCATCCTGGTCGACACGTTCCGCGACGAGGCGGAGGAGGCGCTTCGCGTGGCCGAGGCGCTCGGCGACCGGCTCTATGGCATCCGCCTCGACACACCCGCCGAGCGCGGCCGCGTCACGCCGGAGCTGGTCCGCGAAGTACGGGCGCGACTCGACATGGCTGGCCACGGCCACGTCCGGATCATCGTCAGTGGCGGCTTCAACCCCGAGCGGATCCTGTTCTTCAAGGAAGCCGCGGCGCCGGTCGACTCGTACGCGGTTGGCTCGTACATCAGCGGCGCCCGCCCGATCGACTTCACCGGCGACCTCAAGGAGATCGACGGCAGGCCAATTGCGAAGCGTGGTCGCATCCCCGGGGTGACGGTCAGCCCGCGGTTGGCGAGAGTCGACCTGACTGCCTGGAGCACGGTGTCGGGGTCGGAGTCGGAGTCGGAATCGGCAGAGACTCTGGCCGAAGCCGCGACCGAAGCCGAGGCGGCCGCGATCGGCTGATCGCGGGCCAAATGTCACTCTCCGAACGCCGGCATCCGAGTCGTGGCAGCATTGAAGCGTGACGGAACAAGCCGATCGCGGTGACATCGACGCCCAGCTTGCCGAGCTCGCTGAGCGCGAGACGGCATACGGCCTGTTCCAGCGCGCCAAAGCGATGCTCGAGCGTCGCCACTACGCGCAGGCCGCCGTCCTCCTGGAGCGGGCGTC
The DNA here is from genome assembly GCA_051003655.1 of Candidatus Limnocylindrales bacterium. Taxonomy (GTDB): domain Bacteria; phylum Chloroflexota; class Limnocylindria; order Limnocylindrales; family CSP1-4; genus JALYGJ01. The sequence continues at coordinate 5,652 of JBPCLD010000111.1, forward strand.
ACGATTGGAGCCGCACAAGGGCTCGATCATCGAGGAGCTCGCGCGGGCGTACTACAACAGCGGTCAGCACGGCCGGGCGGCAGAGAGCTTCCGAGAGCTGATCGATATCGATCCGTCGGCTGCGTACGGGCACTTTGGTCTCGGCCAGTCGCTGAAGCAGCTGGGAAGGAAGGATGAGGCGCGGCTCCACCTGCGCCTGGCAGTCGCCCTGTCGCCCGACAGCTCCCTCTACCTCAGCGCGCTGAACCGCCTGGGGTCGGCCAAATGAACACCCGCTCTGCGCAGTGGCTCGCGGCAGGGCTGGCGTTCCTGCTGATCGTCCTGGTCGGCGCCCTGATCTTCATCCTCCTCAGCCGCCCGGCCACCGCCCCGCGTCCGTCGCCGTCGACGTCGCCAACGGCAGTCGCCGCTGTCACCTTGAGCCCGCTGCCGACCCTCAGCCCGTCCCTGTTCCCAAGCACCAGCCCGGTGACCAGCCCGACTGCGATGCCGACCATCAGTCCTGCGCCAACCATTAACCCGATCCCAACGCCCGAGATAACGCCCGAGATAACGCCCGAGATAACGCCCGAGATAACGCCCGAGATAACGCCCGAGATAACGCCCGAGCCATCGCCCGAGCCATCGCCATCGCCATCGCCATCGCCCACCGCGACCCCGAGCCCGACTCTGCCGCCGATACCGACATCTCCCGGACGCCAGTTCCGCGTCGACGATCTGGGCCTGGACGGGCGCAACCCCGAGGTCGGCGTCGAGAGGTACGTGG
>JBPCLD010000112.1:0-7294 GCA_051003655.1 Candidatus Limnocylindrales bacterium
GGCCACCAGCCGGACCGCTCGCTCCCTCAGTTCCGGTGGATACCGCCGCTGGCGGTGATTGCTGATCTCTGCCATGACTCCATGGTCCTCCAAACGATGGAGCCTCCACCAGAGTCAGTGCGGTTCACCTCAGCGTCATGGGCATTGACCCAGTTCGACGTCGGCGTGACGCCGTCTCGATGCTGGGCTACGTTCCGCAGACGCCGTCGTTGTACCGCGATATGCGGATGGATGATCACCTGCGCCTCGCCCGCGCCTTGCGCCCTGGCTTTGACCTGCCCCACGCGCGTGATCGCCTCGCCGCATTGGATATCGCACCCAATGCGTTTGCCGGACAGCTGAGCGGTGGCCAACAGGCGCAAGCAGCCCTGGCGATTGCGCTGGGCACCCGCGCGCCGTTGCTCTTGCTCGACGAGCCGCTCGCGTCCCTAGACCCACTTGCCAGACGAGAGTTCCTGGAGGTCGCATCGGACGCGGCGCGAGGCGGGGATGTCAGCATCGTCCTGTCGTCCCACGTGCTCTCCGAGATCGAAGCGGTGGCGGATCGGTTGCTGGTCCTCGGCGAAGGTCGCGTGCTGTTCGAGGACACGATCGCGTCGACGCTCGCGCGCCACCGCGTCCTCGATGACGGGGCCAATCTGGAGGGGCTCGACCTGGTCGCGCCGTTCCCCGGTCAGGGTCGCGCGCGACACGTCCTGATTCGGACATCCGACGCCTCGGTGGGGCGCGCCGGGTCCCTCGAGGAGGTCGTGATGGGCTACCTCGCCCTGGGTCGTCGCGCGGCATGAGCACGATGCTGGCGGCGCTCCGACCGCTGCGTACGGAGCTCCTCGGCATTGCCGGCCTGAGCGCGCTCCTGCTCCTTGCAGCCGGCTTCGTCGCGGCACGACTGCTCGCGTTGGACCTCCCGGCGGCCTGCCTCGATCCCGAGTCGATCGATCCTGCCTGCCTAGGCCGGCGGATCGACGCAATGGAGTATCAGGCGTTTGCGAGCAGCTGGACCGGCGGCATTGCCTACATCGCGACGCTCTTCCCCGCGGTCGCCGGGGTCATCCTCGGGATCGCGGCGGTGGCGAAGGAGCTGGATCAGCGGACCGCGGTCCTGGCGTGGTCGGTCGGTCCGTCACGTCGGAAATGGCTGCTCCAGCGGGTCGTCCCGCTCCTCGGTGTGATCGCGCTTCTTGGGCTAGGGAGTACCGAGCTCTTCGCCGCGATGATGCGTCTCAACAACGGCGGCGTGGATATCGCTGCGATTCCAGACTTCGAGCACATCGCCGTCAGCGGTTTCGGTCCGCTGGCTGGAGGTGTCTCCGCCTTCGGCATCACCATCGTCGTTGGCGCGATGCTGGGCCGACTGCTGCCCGGACTGATGGCGGCTGCCGCCTTCGTCGTCTTTGCCGCGCTCCTGATCCAGCAGGGCAACGATCGGCTCATAGCGGGTGAGAGCCTCGTGGCCGATGTCGCCCAGGCCGGACCCGGACGCCAGGTCGAGTCGGTGCTCCGTACGCCGGACGGCCAGATCCTCAGCTGGGGCGACGCGTATCCGCAATACGTGGACCCAAACAATGGCCAGCTCATCGGCGGCGCCGTGGAGATGGTCCGCTACGCGCCGATCGAGATCCTCCCGGAGGTCGCCGCCCGCTACGTCCTCCTCCATCTCCTCGTCGGGCTTACGGCGCTGACCCTGGCATTCGCCGTGGTCGAACGGCGCAGCCCCTGACCGCCTTGGCGACTCCAAACCCGCATCATGGCGCACGTGACATTGGCCGACGCTGACTGAGCGATGCATAGGTCACGAGCGCTCAGGTTCTGGCAGGCGAGGCGAGCATTTGCGCTAGCTGTCCTCGTGGCGTCCTGCATGGCACCCGTCCCGACGCCGACGGCCACGCAGGACGCACCGGCAGTTACGCAAGGCTCCACGCCCGAGGCGACCCGGCCCGGTTCGCCGACGCCTGCTCCGACGCTCGCAGCCACGGATCCGCCCCTCGGTGCAGCCTGGGAGGCTGCGACAGGCCTCGGCGATGCCGACATCTTCGACATAGCACGCGGACCCCTCGGGTGGGTTGCGGCTGGCACGACTTGTGACGACTGTGACGCCGCGGCATGGTTTTCCGCGGACGGGCTCGCCTGGTCGGGCGGCGCTATCCCAAACGATGGAACAGGGACCTCGTGGGTCTCGTCCGTGGCTGCACATGGATCCGCTTGGGTGGCCGCCGGCGGCAGGCTCGAAGACGACGGCGGCAGCGCTGCCGTGTCGAGAGCGCTGATCTGGCGGTCCGAGGACGGCCGGAAGTGGTCGCTGGCCGACTCAATCCTGCTCGGGCGGTGCCTGGAGGGCTGCCCGCTCATTGGGGCAGTCGTGGCTGGATCAAGTTGCGTGATCTTAAGCGGGGTCCAGACGATCGATCCGGATCGTTCGAGCGTCTACTGGAGCCGCGACGGAGACGACTGGGCACAGGTCGACCGGGCCGTCTTCAAACAGCGTCCCGGGGTCGGGACGTACGTGTTCCCCACCGCGCCGACGGTTCTGGACGATGGCCGGTTCGTGCTGGTTGCCCAGCTGTGCGGCGGCTGCGGGATGGTCTGGAGCTCGATGGACGGGCTCGATTGGTCCCAGGGCCCGACGCTCACGCCGGATCCGCTTCGGCTTGATGTCGCGACAGACGGGCGCCGGGTGGTCGTCGTCGAGCAAGCCTGCGATGACTGTCTCACGACCACCTGGACTTCGGCGGACGGCAGGACTGGCTGGCAGCGCGGGCCAACCGAGTTGCCCATCTTGTCTGCGCACGTCACGTATGCCGCGGACCGGTTCGTGGTCGCTGGGAAGAGACTCCCGAACGGGGTAAGCATCTTCACGTCGCCCGACGGCGCGGCGTGGACCAGGATCGACAGCGACCTGGCGATCGGGGACTGCGGCGTTGCCGACCTCGCCGGATCCGATGACCGCATCATTGTCGCCGCGGACGACCATTGCTCGCCCGCTATTTGGGTCAGCCGCGCGCCGTGACCGACCCGACCCACGCCTTCAACCTCGTATGCTCGGCCTCCAGCGATAAGTCGCCGCACTATCCGCAGCGCAGAGAAGGCCAAGCAAGGTCCTCCGTCAGGTGACATTTGTCGACGCTGAGCGATCAATATGAATAAGTCGTCGCCGCGGTCGCTCGCTCGCGTCGCGCCTAATCTCTTCGTCCGGCCCAGGCGGATCGGCGCGACGATTGTTGCCGCGCTCGCTTTGGCCTTTGCGGGCGCATCCTGCAAACCGCCCGACGTCCTCGTGCACACCCCCGAGACAGTTGGTGTCGTGCGCGAGCGAACGCTTGTCGGCAAAGAGCTGCGGTTCGAGCTCGTCGACGGACGGATCTTCAGCAGTCTGGTGGCCACCTTACCGAGGCTCAAAGCCGCTGAGAACGCCACCACGTTGTTTCCCGGTGCGTGACATTCGCGCACACTGACTGACCTATGTTGATCACGCCACAACCCGGTCTGTTGGCCCGTCCGACGCCTCCGATGAAGCACGGTGCGGTTCGTTTGGTCGCGGGTAGCGCGGCCGTATGCCTCGCTACGTGGCTCGCACTTCTCACCGCCGGAAACACCGGGCTGCAGCGGTCAATCACGAAGGGCGCCCTGACGCTGTTCGAGCAGCCGTTGACAGTCGCACTGGTTGCGGCAGCTGGGTTCGGCATCGCCTATGTCATGGCGACTCGGCTGCGCCTTGGAGCATTGCCCATCCTTCTCGGCGTGTTGCTCGGCGACGCATTCGCGGGGCTCATCCTGGCGCCTGTCGCGATCGGAGAGCTCGAACCGATCCACGCGCCCTTGGTCTTCGCGGCGGTTACGGTCCTCGGCGTACAGCCCGCGGCGGCGCTGATTGGGGCAGTTGCTGCCCGCCAGCGCTCACGTGACATCGGGCGACGCTGACTGAGCGAGATGAACATCTTCCGACGGTGGCTGGCGGCCCGCTCGCCGCAGCTTGGGCTTGGTCACCCGCGCCGCCCTCTTCTGACTTGCCGTTCTCGTGATCGTCTACGGCCCCAGCCTCGTTTTCAGTCAGCCTGCTCGGTACCGACGTTCGATCACTGACGTTTCCCAACACAATGACCAAGGCTCGTGGTGGGCCGTGCGAGAGTTGTCTCCGCCGCATGGACGAACCGGCTCACCCGGATTGCCCCCTGCGCGGCCTCTTATTCCATAGGGAGTGAACGACTGGGAGGACGGCGCTGACGGAGTCCCTGGTTGCCGAGCTTCGTGCGCGACGACCCGACGCGGTCGAGCGGCTTCTGCACGACCATGGAGCGGAGATCCAGGCGGTGGCATTCCTGATCCTGCGTAACGAACGAGACGCCGAAGAGGTCGTCGCCGACACGCTGCTCACGGCATGGCGCCGGATCGAATCCCTCCGCGACCCGAGCCGTCTCCGACCGTGGCTGCTCAGAATCGCGACGCGCGACGCCCTGCACCGGCGATCGCGCCGCCCACAGACGCTTCGCCTCGATGAGGCCGGCGGCGTCGAGGCGCCTGGATCAGTCGGCATCGACGGCCTGGCGCTCTCTCACGCACTCAACCAGCTTCCGCCCCGGATGCGAGCCGTCATAGCCCTCCACTACATCGCCGACCTCACGACGCCAAGCGTCGCCGACGTCCTGGGGCGCAGCGAGAACACGGTCAAGAGCGAGTTGCGCGAGGCGCGCCGAAGGTTGCGCCAGCTGCTTGCGGATGATGACGCGAGCGCGGTCGGACGCCGCAAGGAGGCAGCGGGTGAATGACGCCGAGTTCGACGTCGCGCTTCGTGCCGCCCTGCGTGCGGAGGCCTATTTCCCGGTCACCCTCCAGCCCGCCGACCTACGCGCGCGGCTCGAAGGGCGGCGCGATCGGCGGCGACCGTGGGCGACTCTCCTCGGCGCGGCCGCGTCGGCGGCGATCGCTGTCGTTGTCGTCCTCGGCGGGCTCCGGCTGTTAGGTATCGCCGTCCCTGGGGTTGGCACCTCAGGGGACGAGTGGGGCCCGCTTGCGGTCGTGCGGACCGACAGCGGAGCCCAGGCGCGCAACGAGGGGACAGTGGTCATCACCGACCGGTGCGTCTTCCTGGAGCGAGAGGGCTACCAAGCGTTGCTCGTGTGGCCCGAGAGCCAGACGTCGTGGGACGAAGCAAGCGGCACGATCGCCTTCCGTCGCCTCGACGGGGAAACGGTCAACGTCAGCTCGGGCGACGAGGTCGTCATGGGCGGCGGGGCCGGGGCCGAGGATGCGGAGCAGTGGGTCGACGACTTGCCATGGGTGCTCGCGCCGGCCCCAGAGTGCGTGACTGCCGAATGGTTCTTCGTATCGGACATCTCCATCTCCGGCGTGACGTGCGCGGGATGGAAGAACCTCCGAGAGGAACAGCGGTCGTCGGTCGCCGAGCAGATCATCCGGACGGATCATCTCTTTGAAGGCGTTCAGATCGCTCAACACGTATCTCCCGAGACGCCGGAGGATCAGCTTGTCGGGATGGCTTCCGGGAGCGTCACGAAGAACTGCGATTTGCAGCAGTGGAGCCCTGCGATTCGGGTCCGCGACCTGATGCGGGACCTGTATGGGCCGGAAACGTCGTCGCCGGCGCCACCACCCGTTGGACCTAACGTGACACCCGAAAGCTGACCGAGGGCATGTCTACAGGCAGAAGGATTCACCAATGGACCTCTGATCCCAGTTGTGGGCATCACCGCCATCGTCGGCCTGATCATCTGGCTGCTCCGGCAGGATCCGCCAGATGGCGGCGTCGGCCTGCCTCCGCCAGGAGACAACAGTTCGCTCGCTGGCGGGTGACATTTGGCGTCGCTGACGGAGGTTCGTGGTCATGGCTGTGAAGCGACCGGGACTCGCACTGCTCGTATGTCTCGCCGCCGCAGCGTGCAATCCGGGCACGCCAGTCGTCGCTGACGGCCTGGTGCTGCTCCGGTGGGGCCACGTCGACGCTAGGCCCCTAGGACTGACGGTCGGTCGCCTGGCGTTCGAGGGCGGGTGCGTCGGAGTCGAGGGAATCGCCGGGGAGACCGTAGTCGTGCTCTGGCCGCCGGACACCCAGTTCGACGCATCGGCCGGCGCACTCCGCGTGGTCATCAATGGCATAGCCTTCGCGGAGGGCCAGGAGCTTCGTCTAGGTGGCGGTGAGGCCACCGACGAAACGTGGATCAGGTCCTTGGTTGGATCGCTACCACAGGCTTGCCAGAGCGACCGGTACATCCTCGCGACCGAGCTTGTCGTCGGGTGACGTTACCCCACCTGACTGAGGGACTTCGACGTGATCCGCATCCGAAGGATTCCCCAGCGACTACCCGTCGGTCGCTTGTACGAAGGGCGAGTCAGATCGGCAGTGGGCGGCGGGCAATCGGGGGTGATGGTCTCTATCGGCGCCGGTCGATGATTGTCAGCCGTAGGCCGGCGACGAAGACGACGATCGATGTTCCCACCCAGGTGAGATAAGCCAGCACAACGGGAATTCGCTCCCGCAGCGTGTCGTCGTCCTCGGGATAACGAAATGGCAGCACGACGTTGAATGCGCCGATGACGACGAACCCTGCGCCGAGGCCGAGCACGAGGGCGATTGCCGCGAGCATCGCCAGCTTGGCGAGCGTCGATGGATCCGAGAGCCGGATGGACCGGCGCCCATGTGGAAGTGCCGCTGGGAGCTCGGTCAATGGCGGCGCACCCTTCATCCGCGCGAGCAGCTCGAGTCGACCCGAGACACCGAGCTTCGCGTAGATCTGTGTCAGGTGACTTCGGATCGTTGCCTCGGAGAGTGACAACGTCGCTGCGATCGCGGCCACCGAACCACCTTTGAGCGCCTGATCGAGGACCTCGCGCTCGCGAGGGGAGAGGGAAGACAGGTCAAGACTCCCGTCGACGTCGGCCACAACATCATCATCGGTATCCACGCGCCGCTCGTCATCCTCCGAATCGATGAAAGGGGTACGGAAAGCCGAGTCGGACCCTTACCTCAGTCAGCGTTGTCGAATGTGCGTAGGGTGAGACGTGGCTTTCGCCCGAATGCGAAGGTGTCGTCGAACGAGGGCGGCTGGCTCCTTCTGAATGTGTCGCGGTCTCACCGTTGGCTTCAGTGACAAGTGCCGCTGCCCTCGATTGACGAGCGGGCCAGGCATGGCTTCATAGCGCCTCTATGTCAAACGGCGTGAGCCAGGCGGCCGGCCCGATCGGCGACCAGCTGGCGGTAGACGACCTTCGCGAGCTGCCGCTTGAGGCTGCGGAGGGCCTCTCTGGAGGACTTGTGCTCGGCGAGCTTGCGCTGGTAGTGGTC
>JBPCLD010000113.1:0-2688 GCA_051003655.1 Candidatus Limnocylindrales bacterium
TCGGCGAGGTCGGCGTCGTTCGTGACGACCGCTCCACCCTCCGCGGTCGTGATCGGCTTGACGGGATGGAAGCTGAGCTCACTTGCATGAGCCAGCGTACCGACCCGGCGGCCGTGATACATCGCACCGAGTGAATGGGCGGCGTCCGCGACGAGGGTAATTCCATGCGCCCGCGCGATCTCGGTCAGCTCGTTGTAGTCGGCCGGATGGCCGGCGTAGTCGACGGCCACCACCAGCCGCGTCCGCTCGCTGATCGCCGCATCCACGGCCGCCGGGTCGATGTTGCCCGTGTCGGGCCGCACGTCAACAAACCGGACCGATGCGCCGAGGTGGAGGGCGGCGTTGGCTGCCGCCACGAAGGTCAGCGGCGTGGTGATAACCTCATCCCCCGGTCCCAGGCCCGCCGCGAAGTACATGGCGTGGAGCGCAGACGTGCCCGAGTTCACGACCAATGCCCGGTCGGCACCGGTCACCCGGCCAAGCGCGTCCTCGAATTCGGCGACTGCCGGCCCAGTGGTCAGGTAGTCAGAGCGGAGCACCTCGACGACGGCGGCGATGTCGTCGTCGTCGATCGACTGCCGCCCGTATGGGATCGGCCGATCAGGCACTCGCAACCATGTCGCGCAGCTCGTCGACCGTCAGCCACTGCGAGTTCCCGTCACTCGAGTACGAGAAGCCATCGGACACCGGCAAGCCGTCGAGGCGCTGCTGTGGCCACCACTCCATCTCGGGCTGGATCACGTAGTAGCCGCCCATGTCAACGGTTCGTCGCGAGTCGGGAGCGGCGATCATCTCCTCGTGCAGCTTCTCCCCCGGGCGGATGCCAACGATGTCGAGGCGCGCGTCGGGCGCCATCGCCCGGGCAAGGTCGACCACCCGCATGCTCGGGATCTTCGGCACGAACAGCTCGCCGCCATGCATCCGCTCCAGGGAGTCGATGACGAACCTGACGCCCTGGTCAAGCGTGATCCAGAACCGGGTCATCCGCTCGTCGGTTATCGGCAGGACACCGTTGCGGGCGCGCTCCTTGAAGAACGGGACGACGCTGCCGCGGCTGCCGACGACGTTGCCGTACCGTACGACCGAGAACCGCGTCTTCAGGCCGCCGGCGTACGCGTTGCCCGCGATGAACAGCTTGTCGCTCACCAGCTTCGTCGCGCCATACAGGTTGATCGGGCTGCTGGCCTTGTCGGTGCTCAGCGCCACCACGCGTTCGACGCCCTGGTCGATGGCCGCCTCGATGACGTTCTGGGCGCCGTGAACGTTCGTCTTCACCGCCTCGAACGGATTGTACTCGGCGGCTGGAACCTGCTTCAGCGCGGCGGCATGCACCACGAAGTCCACATCGTGGAAGGCTCGGTTCAGGCGTCGGTAGTCGCGGACGTCTCCTATGAAGAAGCGGAGCCGCGGCTCGTCGGGGTAGAGCTGCTGCATCTCGTACTGCTTCAGCTCGTCGCGGCTGAAGATGATGACTCGCTTCGGTGCCGCCGACGTGAGCAGGGAACTGACAAAGCGCTTGCCGAAGGATCCCGTACCGCCGGTGATCAGTACCGATCGATCGTCGAAGATCGACATCCCTCTCCTTCGCTGCAGCCTCATGGTCGCCACCGTCACGTTCGACTGGCTCTGTAATAATGGCCGCCATGCCCTCATTGCCGCCGATCGCCGTTGCGGTCGCGATGACGGTGCTGGTCGTGCGATTCTACGATCTTCGCCGACTTGACGATGCGTTCGTGTCGGCGTTTCTGATCATGACTGTGCTGTGGGTGGCCGGCGCCGGTCTTGGACCCGCCTTCCCGAGATTCCCACAACTATCGACCGCCACGTCGGCGATGCTGTTGGGTGGCTACGTCGCCTCTGCGCGGGCGGAGTTGCCCGGGCAATAGCCCGGCCGGGCGGGAATCGATCGGCCGATCGATACGCCGATCTGGCGGCGACCGTGACGAGCGGCGGCGCCCTTCACTACTGGGCCGCCCTTCTTCTGGGCTACACCCTCGTGGCCGGGTTTTTCTTCGCCGTCGGAGGCATTCCGGTTCTCTCGGCGGATGGTGAGCAGGCGCGGGTGGACGCGCGTGCTGGGCTCGGCTATGTCGTGATCGGGTCGATCTGGGTGATCAGCTTCGCCACCTCGGCGCTCGTGGCGCGCGCCTATGGGACGGGTGGTCCCCGTCGTCATCTGGTTTGGGTAGCAGTGCTGCTCTCTGCGGTCGCGATCGCCGGACTGGGAAATCGCGCCCCCGTACTGGTCTTGCTGATCGCCTGCGGCTGGGTGGCGTACACCGCACGGGGATCGGTGCCGTCTTGGCGGGTCCTGATGGCCGCTGGAGCCATCGCCCTCGTCGCGCTGGCCGTGAGCGGGATGCTGCGGAGCGGAGGCGCGCCGAGCGTGGATCTGGTTGGGCGCTTTCAGTGGCAGTTCTATGTCAACGGCTCGAACCTCGAGCGCCTCACCCAGCTCATTCCTGACAGGGTTCCCTACCTGTTCGGTGGGAGCTACCTCATCGATCTAGCGGTTCTCCTGCCAGGTTCTCAGCCGAACTTCGGCACCTGGCTCAAGGACACGATCGGCATGCAGTTCCCCGGAGGTGGCATCACTATCGGCCTGCTGGGGGAGCTCTACGCGAACTGGGGCCCCATCGTCGCCGGCGCTGGTGCGCTGGTTGCCGGCTACCTGCTCGCACTGTTCAG
>JBPCLD010000114.1:0-7196 GCA_051003655.1 Candidatus Limnocylindrales bacterium
GCCCGAGGCGTGGCGAATCGCGTCTGAGCTACCTGCTGGACCGCTTCAGGGCGCGATACGCGACCTGGCTGTGCGCGGGCGCATCAACCTGCCCGGCTCGAAGCTGGTTGACATACCAGTCAAGCCTGGCGGCAGGGAGCTGGTGGCAGTCGGGCCCGGCCGAGCGAGGGTCGTCGACTTCGGCGTTCGCATCGGCGGCGGCCCGCCCTCGGCGGAATCCAAGTTCGGGCTCAGTCCGCGGGAAAACTCAGTCCTCCTGGTTCTCGCCGAGGGACGCACGAACCGTGAGATTGCCGAACGTCTGTTCATCAGCGAACGGACCGTGGCGGTGCACGTCAGGCGCATCCTGGCCAAGCTCGGCGTCGGTGGCCGGACCGAAGCAGCGGGCATCGCGATCCGGCTCGGGCTCGTTCCCGATGATCCACGCGCCGAGGCGACAGCTCGTTCCGCACAGGCCTGATGGCGCTCCGCAACATCACGCCACGCGATCGGCAAGAATGGCGGCGATGAAAAGATTGCCGATCTCCCTCCCGGTACGTGCCGCTTGCATCTGTTTCGCTGCGCTCATCGCCACGGCCTGCGGCTCCGGCAGCGGTCCGGGCTGGACGTATGCGCCGCTCGGTCCGACTCCCTCTGCCGCACCGTCGGCAGGAGCGTCATCGGCCCCGACCCCTGTAGTCAGCCCGGGACTGCCCATCGAGGTCGCAACCCCGCAGGACAATCCGCTCGCCTTCGTGCCATCCACGCTCGAAGCACCGGCCAATACGCTCGTGACCGTGACCTATAACAACAACAGCAATATTCCGCACAACATCGATTTCTTCAACGGCCCGGACAGCAGTGCGCCGTCGCTGGGCGCGACCGAGGTGGTCACCGGGCCCAACGCACCGCGCTCCGTGACCTTCACAACGCCCTCCACAGCCGGCGATTACTTCCTCTGGTGCGATGTCCACACGACGACGATGGTGGGCACGCTGCGCGTCTCACAATGAGGTCCGGCGCAGCAGGTTCGGCCAGCCGATCGTCCTTCTGACGTAAACTTCGTCTGCTTCCCACGCTCGGCGCGAGTTGAACCGCTTGCCCGATACCGCGCTCTCTTGGGGTTCTAACCACGTAAATGTCTTCTAACCCGTCGCCGGTCGTCGCCGCGTTCCTGTCGTTCATCTTTCCGGGTGCCGGGCAGGTCTATGCCGGGGAAACGCGCAAGGGCCTGATCTGGGCGATCCCGATGGTCGTCTTCGTGGTTGCCGTCATCTGGATCCTCCTTGCCGGGCAGACGGCGATCCTTGGATTGATCAGCAGCGCCCCGAGACGGCTGGCGCTGCTCACCTTGAACGTCGCTTTCTTCCTGTACCACCTGGCCGCGATGATCGACGCGTACGCGGTGGCGCAGCGAGAGCGGTCGCGCTCGTTCGGCGCCGGCGGCACATCCGCCGCGGCCCCCATCCTGCTCGCACTCCTCGCATCGCTGACGATCGTGATCCATGGCGTCCCAGAAGCGGCGGCCGTGTCGGGTTTTGAGCAGATGTGCAAGATCATCCGTTGCGACGGGCAAGGTCCGGGGCCCGTGCTTCCATCGTTCGCTCCGCAGTCGCTCGTACCTACTTCACCAACGCCCAGTCCTGTTGCCACGCCGACACCACTGCCAACACAGACAGCTGGATCAAGCGGCACGCCCGGGCCCAGTCGATCTCCGGGCATCTCGACGCCTCCGCCGCCGCGCACACCTCCACCACCGATCGCCAATTTCCCCGGCGGATGGCCCACATGGGCCCAGGACGGCAAGCTGAACATCCTCGTCGTTGGCACAGACTCGCGTTCCGAGTCCGGAGTTGACGACAACAGCCTGCGCACCGACACGATGCTTTTGCTGATGATCGACATCCAGGCCGGCAAAGCAGCAATGTTCAGCTTCCCGCGCAACATATGCACGCCCGCGATCGCAGGCAGCTGCGGCCCGGCAGGGAGCGACTCGCGCTATCCCGATTTCCTGCGCATCCCACTCCCCGCGGAGAGCGCAGGCGCCTATCCGAACGGCATCTTCCCGGACATGCTCAACGCGCTCTGGCGGCGTGCTGCTGAACGCCCCGAGTTCCCCGGCTCTGAGGGCATCGGTCAGGAATGCGCGCAGCAGTACGACTGCACCCGTGCCTGGCGCGCGCTCGTTGGCACTATCCAGGAGATGACCGCGGTCCAGGTCGACGGGATCGTCTCGGTCAACTTGAATGGCTTCGTCGCACTGGTCGATAACCTCCCGCCGCAGTGCGCTCCGGCCGACGCGCGCCTTCAGCTCGGCAATCGCGATTGCTACGGCGGCATCTGGATCGACGTTCCAGAGGCCGTCCACGAGGACGTGTACCGCACGTCCACCGGTCAGCAGATCGAGCTCGACATCGGACGCGGCTGCCAGTTCTTCGACGCCGAGATGGCGCTCGCATATTCACGCACACGCTCCGAGACCTCTGACTACGACCGTGCGCGCCGGCAACAGTACGTTCTCACCCAGATCCGCAAACAGCTCGATCCGCTCGCGCTCTTGCCGCACATCCCGGGTCTGCTGCAGGTTGCGCAGCAGAACCTGTTCCTGACGTTCAGCGACACGGATATCCCCTTCCTGGCCGAGGCGGCGTCACGGATCGACGCCGACCGGATCTACCGCTACGACTTTGCACCGGCCAAGGTGGCCGCGCTGGGCAGCATGCAGGGCATCCGCGACAAAGTGAACAACATCTTCAGCGAGCCCGAGCCGGAGCCGGACACGAAGCCGAACCAGGAGCCCTGCCCGCCACGCAGCTAGCGAGGTGAGGTCAAGCTGCGGTGAGCACGCCTCGCCGTTGCAGGTCGGCGAGCAGGCTTCGAAAGCTCGACGCCACTTCCGCGCCGGCGTTGAGCAGGTCCGTTTTGGATGCCGCGCCGTAAGGCACGCCGATCCCGGTCATGCCCGCTGCCCGGCCGGCAAGCATGTCCCAAGTTGAATCGCCTACGTACCAGCAGCGATCCGGCTGAGCCCGTAGCTTCTCGGCCGCAAGCAGCAACAGGTCTGGTGCGGGCTTGGCGTGCTCGACATGGCTTCCGTCGATGATCCGTGGCTCGGCTGGAAGCTTGAGTGCGGCGATCGAGACACGCACCTGTTCGGGGCGGCTCGAGGTCGCGATTCCCCACGGCAGCGACGAACGGCTGATCGCCATCAACAGTTGCCGCGCGCCTGCGATCGGGCGCGGACTCTTGTTGATCTCATTGAAGATCTCGCCTGATCGTTTGTCGATCGCCTCGGCTCGACCGTCGTCGATGCGCCGTCCGGCGACGTCGGCGACCTCCTTGGCGAGGCGCTTGCCGTCGGCGCCGATGAGACGCGCGAGGTGCTCCCGATCAGCCGCGATTCCGGTTTCAGCAAACACCTGCATCCACGCGCGAATTCGCGCTTCCACCGTGTCGACCAGTGTTCCATCGAGGTCGAAGATCAGTGCGCCCGGATCGGGCAGCGCGGCGAGCTTGATCAGCGTCGCGACCGTGCCAAGAGGAACAGCGCAATGGCGGCGATTACGACTCCAGCGAGCACAAGCGCGAGTACGACGTCGTTGCTGCCAGCGGTTGTCGGACCGTCACTTGGCGACGGGCTTGCAGTCGGACTCGGAGTAGCGGTTGGTGCAGGCGTCGGCGTCGTCGCGGGCTGAGCGGCCGGGGACACTGTGGGCGTCGGCTTCGGCGTCGCCGTCGGAGATGGCGTCGCATGCGCCGCAACGGTAAAGCTGAAGGTGACCCGCTCGGTGTGCCCGTCCGCGGTCGTGGCCGTCGAGCGTGCCACGTACTCAACTGGAGGGAGTGCCAGTAGCTCCACGACCATGATCGTCCGGTCGTCTGGATCGACCTCCCCGCGCGCGACTTCTTCCTCGGTGGCGTTATCGACGACGAGGTTGCTGCCATCCAGGAGCTCCTCTGAGTACGTCGCCGTCAGGGTGTAGGGCGTCTCGATGGTTTCGCCATCGGCCGGATCCGACTCCAGGAGCTCGGCGTGAGCAAGGACTGATGTCGCGGAAATGACAAGTAACAGCGACACGGCGAAAAACGCGCCGATAAATCGGTGAGTCATGCGGGCGTTGCTAACTGCGCCGCCAGTTCGACGGGATTGTTCGTTGGGGCGCGGCAGGCGAACGCGCGACAGACGTATGCGGTCGCCTTGCCATCAAGTTTGATGCGATCGTGGAGCAGCGCGATCGCGCTGTCGTTGGCCCGCCGGGAGCCAGCAAGGGCGACTACGTTGAAAGGCCGGTACTTTCCGCGGAGGACGCCGAGCAGCGCACGCGCGTCGGGCGACGCAGGATCGCCTACGATCGCCACCTCCGTAACGTCCCCGAGCGCGAACGCGATTGCATTCAGCCACTGGGCAAACGACGTTGGATAGCGATGCGCGTACGGGGTCACCTGGGCGATGGCTCGTTCGGCCGCGTCCGAGTAGCGCGACTCACCGGTCAGTGCCGCCAGCTTGAGCAAAACGGTCGCGGCCATGGCGTTGCCGGAAGGGACGGCGTTGTCCTGGAGGCTCTTGGGCCGCGTGATGAGCGCCTCGTGATCGTCGGCCGTGTCGAAGAACCCACCGGTGGGATCCGGGAAGTGCGCTATGACGAAGTCCATGAGTTGTCGAGCAGTGACGAACCAGCGTTCGACGAAGGTCGCCTCATACAAGGCCAAAAACCCGTCGGCGAGATTGGCGTAGTCCTCCAGCACGCCCGAGTGGAGCGCCCGGCCGTCCTTCCACGCGCGGCGCAACCGGCCATCAGCGTCACGCAGCTCTCGCAGCACCAGATCTGCTACACGCTCGGCCGTTTGGATCCAGTCCGCCCTATTCATTACGGCTCCGGCCTCCGCGAAGGCCGCGATCATCAGACCGTTCCAGGCCGTGAGCACCTTGTCGTCGCGTGCCGGCTGCGGGCGCTTATGGCGGACGGCAAGAAGAGTGCCTCGGGCGGCGGCCAGTCGCGCGTCTTCCCCGCCCGCGGAGCCGACGCGGCGCAGGATGGTCTTGCCCTCCCAGTTGCCGTCCTCGGTGACGTCGTAGGCCGCATCGAAAGCCGCTGCGTCTTCGCCCAGCACAACGTCGACCTCCGTCTTTGACCAGACGTAGGTGGCTCCCTCTTCGCCTTCGGTATCCGCGTCCAGGCTCGACGCGAAGCCGCCATCGCCGGTGCGCAGCTCGCGCAGAACGAAATGCAAGGTCTCCTCGGCGACATGTCGGTAGACCGGCTCACCAGTGGCCTGCCAAGCATGGACGTAAACCCGGGCCAGCTGCGCGTTGTCGTAGAGCATCTTCTCGAAGTGCGGCACCAGCCAGACGGAGTCGGTTGCGTAGCGAGCGAAGCCGCCGCCGAGGTGGTCATAGATGCCACCTCCCGCCATCGCGTCCAGCGTTCGGCGGGCCATGGCCAGGGCCCGCGGGTCGGCCGACCGGACGTGCATCCGGAGGAGGAACTCGATCGTCATCGGCTGCGGGAACTTCGGCGCGCCGCCCCAACCGCCGTTTCGGGCGTCGAATTCTCTTTCGAGCGCCACAACAGCCGCGTCGAGCATCCAACCTGCGGCGCCCGTGCTCCCCGCCGGGTCTGAACCTGCCGGAGTCGCGCGCAGCTGGGCCGAGATCGTACGAACGATTTGGGTCCCCGCCTCCTCGACCTCCGTCCGCCGCTCGCGCCACGCTTCGGCGACGCCCGCGAGGACATCGCTGAACGATGGCAGGCCGTGGCGCGCGGTATCGGGGAAGTAGGTGCCGCCGTAGAAGGGTTTGCCGTCAGGTGTCAGGAAGACGCTCATCGGCCAGCCGCCGTGACCGGTCATCTGCTGGACCGCGTCCATGTAGATCGCGTCGAGATCGGGTCGCTCCTCGCGGTCCACCTTGATCGCCACGAACGAGTCGTTCAGCAGCCGCGCGGTGTCCTCTTTCTCGAACGACTCGCGCTCCATCACGTGGCACCAGTGACATGCCGCATAGCCGATCGACAGAAAGATCGGCCGGCTCTCGTCCTTCGCTCGATTGAGCGCCTCCGGTCCCCACGGGTACCAGTCGACCGGGTTGTGGGCGTGCTGGAGCAGGTAGGGGCTGGTCTCGTGGGCCAGTCGGTTGGTGTGAACGCGATCCTCAGAGACCACGTGCCGATCGTACGTCACTGCGTCCAGTGAACGTCTGGGCGCCCGTCCTGAACTCGAAACGGGGGAGCTGGAAAGTGTCACCACCACGAGTGGGTGGTGGCGGTATGATGCGGCCATGGAGAACGGCGAGCTGGTCGCGCAGCTGACTCGTTTGGGCCTGACGAGCTACGAGGCCAAGGCCTACCTGACGCTGATCAGGCGCGATTCGTTCACTGCCGCACAGGTCGCCCGCCAATCGGGACTGCCCCGCCAGCGCATCTACGACGTCCTCGGCAGCCTGGTCCAGAAGGGCCTCGCGGTCGCGCGCCCGGGCACCGTCGTGAAGTATGCGGCCACTACTCCTGAGGTGGCCATCGACCTCCTGCTGACATCGCACCGCGATGAGCTGTCGCGCATGGAACGTGATGCGCGGGGCATGGTCAAGGACCTCAAGCCCGCGTTCGAGGCCGGCCAGGCCCACACCGACCCGCTCGAGTACATCGAGGTCCTGCGTGATCGGCGCGCGATCAACGAGCGCTTCGCGGAACTCCAGAGCGCGGTCAAGAAGGAGATCCTCGTATTCACCAAGCCGCCGTACGCGACTCCACCCCAGGAGAATGTCGAGGGGCTCGAGGTCATCGAGACCCATGAGGCGCGGTCGCTGTACGAGTTCTCCGTGTTCGATGAGCCGGCCGTGATGCGCGGCGTCCAGCGCTTCGTCGAGGCCGGTGGGGAAGCGCGATTTGTGCAGGAGCTGCCGCTCAAGCTGGTAATCATCGACGAGACCATCGTCATGTTCGGCATGGAGGATCCCGTCGCCGGCAGCTCTGACCTGACGATCGTGGTCGTCGAGCACCAGTCCCTGGCAAAGGTGCTCAAGACCGCGTTCAACGCGATCTGGGAGACCGGGCTGACGTTTGACCAGGCGCACGACCTGCTCGTCGCTCGAAAGGCCGCGACCGCCTAGCCCGCGGGCTGCCGCGCCTGTGATCGCGAAAAGCCGTCCGTTCGCACTCGCGTGTCGGCACTGTCGACAAACGAGCATCTAGAGCGCTGTACGAGGTGCTCGGCGTCAC
>JBPCLD010000115.1:0-6217 GCA_051003655.1 Candidatus Limnocylindrales bacterium
GCCGGCTGGTGGCCGCTTTTGGCCGTGCTGGCGATCCAACTTGCCGTCGGCCTCCGGTTTGGCCGGCAGTGGTGCATTCCGTGCGTGGCCTACTTCGAGTTGATCCAGCCGCGCTTTGGCGAGGGCCGGCTGGAGGACAGCCGCCCGCCGCGCTTCGCCAACAAGGTCGGCTTCCTCTTCCTCAGCGCCGCAAGCTTGGCGTATCTGGTCGGCGTCCCGCTGTTCGGTACCGCGCTCGGGCTGGTCGTTGCGTCATTGGCGCTGCTCGCCGCGGTCACCGGCTTCTGCGCCGGCTGCTGGATGTACAAGATCGCCGAGCCGTTCTACGGGATCCACGTCCGCCACATTGATCCAGCCAACATCTGCGCGGACTGCGCGGTCGACGCCCGCGAGAGTGAGGCCGGCTGCTAAACGAGGCCACGAGGCGACGAGATCCGCTGGTCCGCGATGGGATCGTGGTCGCCCAAGGCCGCTAAGGCCCGGTTCTTGAGTCTGACAACAGCACTATCGTGGCGACCGCCACTTACGAGGCAAAATTCGCCTCTACCCGCCCGATGGCGCACGCCATGTCCTCGGTGCGGTCACGAGCGAGCGTGGTCCCTGCCCTTCTGTCTGCTCCAACCAACGTTGTACGACACGCCGCGGGCGATAGAGCTGCTCGGCTCCGATAGCGCTGTTTGCCCCCGCGATTAAACAGGACACGAGACTGGTCACTCGAGGCCCGCACTGTCGCCTTCGGCAAACGCGTACAGATCGAACCAAAGTGTTGCTTGCAGTTCATCTAGGTCACTCGCAACATCCGGCAATGTGTGATGTCCGCCACTCAACTCGCGCAACCTGTCGCGATCGAACGCCGTTACTCGCTCGCCTATTCCGTCACGCTCAACGGGACCTCGGTGACGACGCCGTCAACGATTGACCAGCCCCTGATGGTCGGCAGTTCTCCGGCCAGCGAGCAGATCACGTAAAGGCTGTCCGGGAAGAAGGCCAGCCCCACGTCCGTGGCGGAAGGGACCGCTGGTGAAGCGACGTGAGAGTGGACGATCGCCCACGGGACCTCGTTCGCATCCTCCAGATCCAGCCAGACGCGCAGCTGCTCCTGGGGGTCGATCAGGTATCGGTAAGGAGACTCGGCGGCGTTGCGCAACGGCACGTACCGAGTAGACGCGCCGCCATCCGCGACGTACGAACCCGCGGCCAGCAAGCCGCATGCCTCGTTTGGCACTCCCTCGCGCGCGGCGTCGACGATCGCCTGGACTAGCTCGGCCGAGATGGACGCGTCGAGCAAACCGATTGGGCCGGCGGCAGAATCTCGTTTGATCGCCTCCCATTCGTCGGGCGTCGGCAGCTTGTCCTTCACCACAGGTTCAGTGTCTCCAGCCGCTCCTCGTCGGGATCAGTGCCCCACAGATCCTCGGACAGATATTTCCAGCCGCCGTCGGCGAGAAGGACCACGATCGTCCCCGAATCCATCGCATCGGCGAGACGCGATGCGACGGTGAGCACACCACCCGAGGAGACGCCGGCGAAGATGCCTTCCGTCGAGCTCAGTCGTCGCGTGGCCGCGATCGACTCGGCCGTCGTGACCAGGTAGCGCCCATCGATCGCCGATGCGTCGAAGATCTCGGGCACGAAGCCGTCGTCGAGCGAGCGAAGTCCCTGGACGGCATCGCCGGGCATCGGCTCGGCAGCGTAGATGCGCACGGATGAGTTGTGCTCACGCAGTCGCCGGCCGACGCCCATCAACGTGCCACCCGTGCCCAGCCCAGCGACGAAGACGTCCACCGACGGACAGTCGGTGACTATCTCCGGCCCTGTCGTCTCGTAGTGCGCCAGGGGATTGAGCGGGTTGGCGTACTGGTCGGGCATGACGTAACGCCGATCGTCGCGGACCAACTGACGCGCCATGTCGACCGCGCCGTTCGACCCCAGGGCGCCTGGGGAGTTGATGACCGAAGCGCCGTAGATCTCGAGCAGCTGCCGTCGCTCGCGGGTCACGTTGTCGGGCATCACGACTGTCAGCCGGTAGCCGCGTATCCGGCAGATCATGGCCAGCGAGATTCCCGTGTTGCCGCTTGATGGCTCGAGGATGATCGAATCGGGACGGAGACGACCCTCGCGCTCGAGGCCGGCGACGAGATGGCGCGCCACGCGGTCCTTGACCGAGCCCGTGGGATTCATCCCTTCGAGCTTGGCCAGCATCCGCACGCGAGGGTTGGCCGCGTACCTCGAGATCTCGACCAGTGGCGTGTGGCCGATCGCGTCGATCAGCGACGCGTTGGCGATGGGCGGTACGACTCCTTCGGTCAAGCGCCTGTGGGCTGGCGGCACCCGCCTGCCATCGCGGGCAGGATGATCACCGAGCCGCGTTCCCCGACTGGCGTATCGAGACCGTCCAGGTAGCGGACGTCCTGCCCATTCAGGTAGACGTTCACGAAACGATGCAGGCTGCCGTCGGCGGTCAGCAATTGCTCGCCCAGTCCGGGATGCCGGCCGACGAGATCGC
Organism: Candidatus Limnocylindrales bacterium; assembly: GCA_051003655.1. Lineage (GTDB taxonomy): Bacteria > Chloroflexota > Limnocylindria > Limnocylindrales > CSP1-4 > JALYGJ01. The sequence goes on from JBPCLD010000115.1 coordinate 2,507, forward strand.
GCATCAGCTCACCCACCGTTGCCCCGCTCGCATCCACTTCCTTCTCGCCGTCGACGTGGACTCGAAGTACCGGTGGTATGCGGACCCGCGTCACCCTGCTGCCGCGACGAGGGCCGGCTCGACCGCGGCGCCTTGCCCGCAGGCCGGGCATTGCGGGTCGCGGCGGAGAGTGACCTCACTGAACTGGCCGTCGAGCGCGTCCCATATGAGCAGCCGGCCGATCAATGGATCGCCGATCCGCAGCAGCACCTTGATTGCCTCTGTCGCCTGGAGCATGCCCATCACGCCGGGCACGACGCCCAGAACGCCGGCCACGGAGCATCCGGGCGCGAGCTCGGGCGGCGGAGGCGTCGGATAGAGGCATCGGTAGCACGGGCCTTCGTAGGGCACGAAGACGGTGAGCTGGCCCTCGAAGCGGAAGACCGAGGCATGGACGACCGGGATAGCCGCACGAACGGCCGCATCGTTGAGCGTGTAGCGCGTCTCGAACGTGTCCGTGCCATCGATGACGACGTCGTACCCAGCGATCAGGCGGTCGACGTTGTCCTCGGTCAGCATCTCGTCGTAGGTGACGACTTCCACCTCGGGGTTCAGCGCCTTGATCGACTGCGCAGCCGAGGCGGTTTTCTTCATCCCGATCCGGTTGTCGGCATGTACCACCTGGCGCTGGAGGTTGGACAGGTCGACGACATCAAAGTCGACGATGCCGAGCGTCCCGACTCCCGCCGCGGCGAGGTACAGCAGCCCCGGTGAGCCAAGCCCTCCGGCGCCGATGAACAGCACCTTCGACTGCGCCAGGCGCTGCTGCCCGTCAGGCCCAACTTCGGGCATGACGAGATGGCGGGCGTAGCGCGGGTTCCGCGCGATCGCCGGCGTCTCATCGGGCATCTGCCATGGCCGGCCTTCAGCCTTCCATTGGACGATCCCGCCTGCGACGGACGAGACATTTTGGTAGCCGAGAACGGCCATCTGGAGTGCCGCGCGCATGGATCTGACGCCGCCGGCGCAGTACACCACGATTGGCTTGCCCAGATCGGGCGCGGCCTGGCCGATCTTGTCCATGACGCCGATCGGCGGGATCAGCGTCGCACCGGTTAGGTGGCCCGCATTCCACTCGTGCGGCTCGCGCGTGTCGATGAGCACCGCGCCCGCGGCGATGAGCTCTTCGGCCTCAGCCGCCATCACCTCGCGTACGGGTCCCCGAGCCATTGGCAGCTGCCGATCAGTGGCCATCGGTATCTGTCTGCCATGTAACGCGGTCACCTACTGCCAGACGCAGAGTGTCGAGCGAAAGCATCGCGCACTTCATGCGTGCCGGGCTGATCTCGATGGCCAGGTTGTCGAGCACGTCCTGTTGCCCGAGCTGCGCGATCTCGGACAGCGGCTTGCCCTTGATCTCGTCCGTCAACATGCTCGCCGATGCCTGGCTGATCGCGCAGCCGCGACCGGTGAATGCGACGTCCTGGACATTGCCGGCGTCGTCGATCGCGAGCATCAATGTGATGCGGTCGCCGCAAAGCGGGTTGGCCCCTTCCTTGACTGTCGTCGGCTCTTCGAGTGTGCCGAAGTTATGTGGGTTGCGGTAGTGGTCGAGGATCTCGTCCCGGTATAGGTCGTCCATGGTTCCCTAGTGCGTGGCGGCGGCCGTGGGCCGGGCGAAAAGACGCTCGACCTTGTTGAGCGCCTCTGCGAGCCGATCGATGTCGTCGCGGTCGGTATAGATATTGAAACTTGCCCGCGCGCTGGCCTCTTCGCCCAGTCGCTGGTGGAGCGGCATGGTGCAGTGGTGGCCGGCGCGGATGGCGACTGCTTCGCGGTCGAGCAGGGTCGCAACGTCGTGCGGATGAGCGTCGGCGAGGTTGAATGTGACGATCCCGGCCCGATCCGCGGCGGAGAGCGGCCCGTGGATGCGCATGCTGGGCACCTCGCGCGGCAGCATGTCGAGGGCGTACTCGATCAAGTCGCGTTCGTGGGCACGGACGTGCTCCATGCCCAGGTTGGCCAGGTAGTCGAGGGCCACGCCCAGCCCGATGGCTGCCGCGATGTCCGGTGTGCCGGCCTCGAACTTGTAGGGCACGTCGTTGAAGGTCGTGTGGCGGAGATGGACCTCGCGGATCATCTCACCGCCACCCATGAACGGCGGCATCGCCTCAAGGATCTCGCGGCGAGCCCACAGAGCGCCCGAGCCTGGCGGTCCGAGCGTCTTGTGGCCTGAGAAGACGTAGAAGTCGGCGCCCAGCTCGTGGACGTTGACCGGCTGATGGGGCACTGCCTGCGCCCCGTCGACCAGCACGAGGGCGCCCACGTCGTGCGCCTTGGCCACCATCTCGGCGACGGGGTTGATCGTTCCGATCCCGTTCGAGACCGACGTGAACGCGACGAGCTTCGGCTTCGTGCGCAGCAGGACCTCGTAGCTTTCCTGGTTAAGGCGCCCCTCTTCGTCGAAGGGCACGAACTCGATGTCGGCGTCCTTCTCCTTGGCCAGCATCTGCCAGGGAATGAGGTTCGAGTGATGCTCGAGCTCAGTTGTGATGATGGTGTCGGCCCTGCCGACGTTCTGGCGGCCCCAGGCGTAGGCGACCAGGTTGATCGCCTCAGTCGCGTTGCGGACCATGATGATCTCGCGCGGATCCGTGGCACCGAGGAAGTTGGCGATCTTAGTCCGAGCACCTTCGTAGGCCGCGGTTGCTTCCTCGCCGATCTCGTAGATGCCGCGATGGACGTTGGCGCTGTAGCGGTTCATGTAGTCGCTCATTGCCTCGGCAACGACGCGTGGCTTCAGGGACGTGGCGGCACTGTCGAGATAGGCCAGCTTGCGGCCGCGGAAGTCGCGGTCGAACATGGCGAAGTCGGCGCGCAAAGCGACGGGATCGAGCGCCCGGACGATGGCCATTTGCTGCTGTGCTCCTCTCTGCGCCTTAGCTTCGGCTGGCTTAGTGACTGACGTCGGTAGGTTCGGGTGCTTCCTGCTCGTCCTCGACGTCGGGCTCGAGCCCGGCCTCGCGCAGCACGGGAGCGTAACCCTCGCCTTCGAGCCGAATTGCCAGCTCGCGTCCGCCCGAGGCGACGATCATGCCCTTCGCGAGAACGTGAACGAAGTCCGGCGTGATGTAGTTCAGGATGCGCTGGTAGTGGGTGATCAGCAAGACTCCCAGCTCGGGACTGAGCTGGGCGTTGACGCCTTCGGCGACGATCCGCAGGGCGTCGATGTCGAGCCCCGAGTCCGTCTCATCCAGGATCGCCATCTCGGGCTGAAGCACGGCCATCTGTAGCATCTCGAGGCGCTTCTTCTCGCCGCCCGAGAACCCCTCGTTGACGTATCGGCTGGCGAAGCTCTCGTCCAGCTTCAGGAGCTGCATCTTCGAACGAAGCAGCTGGCGGAACTCGCCCAGCTTGATGCCGCCGCGGGTCATGTCAGACGGATCGATGTTGGGGTCGATGGGCTGGTCGATCGGCCGCATCCGCGCATTGAGCGCGGTCCGCAGGAAGCTCGCCACCGACAGGCCGGGAATCGCGGTCGGGTACTGGAAGGCGAGAAAGATGCCCGAGCGACCACGTTTGTCTGGCGTCAGCTTGAGCAGGTCCCGGCCCTTCCACATGACCTCGCCCTTGGTCACCTCGTACGCCGGGTGGCCCATCAGGGCATAGGCGAGCGTGGTCTTGCCCGATCCGTTGCGACCCATGATCGCGTGGACCTCACCCTTGCGAACG
>JBPCLD010000116.1:0-12137 GCA_051003655.1 Candidatus Limnocylindrales bacterium
CGCGCACGATCCTAGAGATTCGCGACAGCAGCGGCAATGTCGTGCCGACCACTGGCCAGAACGCTCCCCGCCAGGTGATCACCCAGCAGGCCGCGTGGCTGATGAGCGACATCCTGAAGGACAGCACGGATCCGCTGATCAACAACATCTTCGGCCCGCGACTCAGGATCGTGAACGGCGTCGCAGACCCGCTCGTTCCCGGCAGCGATCGGCGACCCGCAGCCGCCAAGACGGGCACCACCAACGACCTCCGGGACCTGTCCGTCTACGGGTATCTGCCCGCCCAACAGGATCCTAACCTGCCGATCATCGTCGCCTCGGTATGGATGGGCAACAGCGACCATAGCCCGCCACAAGGCGGCGACGTCTCGATCATCGCGGCCGACGGCCCGGGTCGAATCTGGTCCGCGTTCCTGCGTGACTACACGAGGGGCTGGCCGATGACGCCCTTCCCACCGCCGCCATCGGGCATCGTGTCGGCGACCATCGACCTGTGGTCCGGCGGCGCACCCGGCCCGTGGACTCGGGAGACACGTGTCGAGTACTTCATTGAAGGCACGCAACCAGGCGGCAACGGACAGGTCGATCCGAACGGCCTGCTCTACCGCCAGATGTGCGGCAGCTGGTACGTCGACCTGACGAAGGTCGAGGCGGAACGGCCGGAGCGCTGGCTCGTTGCGGACATCGACTGGATGGACCGCGCCCGGCGCGGCACGGGCCGTCGCGGTCCCCACGGATCGACCACGGCCCATCTCTTCGGCCGGATCGACTGGGGCGGCTTCATCGCACCGGTCGACTGCCTGAGCGCACCAACGCCGACGTCGCCGCCGACCGGCGAAACGCCGCCACCGACGCCGCCACCGACGCCGCCACCGACGCCGCCACCGACGCCGCCGCCCGATGGAACACCCAAGCCAGGCGATACACCCACGCCCAAGCCCGACAAGACCCCCAAGCCGTCCGCCCCGCCGCCGACCGATCCACCTCCGCCCACGGAGCCGCCACCAACGGCGCAACCGCCTCCCTGAGCGCAGCCGCCCGGCGAATCATGGATTCGCCTGTAAGAAGGCTGTAAGAAGGTGCTCCATACGCCCCGAACGGATTCGACGGTTGAGCCATGACCATGTCTTGGTCACGAACTGAACTCGTTGGAGGACTTGTACCAATGGCCGAGGCACGCAGTCAGACGTCATCGAAGAGCGGCAGCACGAGCACCGCGGAGCGAAACGGAGGGAAGCGCGGACCCACCGGGGTTCTCGCCGGCGCGCAGGATGCCGCCGAGATCGTCAGGACGACCGCTGAGCGCGCAGCCGAGAAGTGGCCGGAGGCCGTCGCCGGTGCGCAAACATACGCACGAGACACCCAGCGCGTCCTGGAGCGCATGCCCAATCAGGGCCTGGTGATCGGCTCGAGCTTCTCACTTGGCTTGGGCGTCGGACTCTTCACGACCGGCGCAAACCGGTTGCTGGTTCTGCTCGCCCTTGTGCCCGCGGCCGCGATGGCGGCAACACTGGTGGCACGCGACGAGGAGACGGCCGCCTAAGGGCTGGCCAGTCCTCCGTCGGCCAGTTTCGGCGCGGGCTGCGCGCGACCGATCGGCTCCCGGCGAGCCCCCGAGTTTCGCCCGTCGATTGGTCAGGCGCCGGCTTTGGCCGGCTGCTTGGCGGGCGTCGAAGTAGTCGTGTTGGAGTGACTCGTGCTCGACTCGCCGAGGTTGCCCTCGACGTCCAACACGTATCCAATCCCCTGGAAGGTCTTGATCGGTCCGGCCTCGCCCGGCGCCGCGCCGAGCTTGCGGCGAACGCGGCTAATCCATACCCGCAGGTACTGGAGGTCATCCCGGTACTCGGGGCCCCAGACCTTGGTCAACAACTCTGTGTGCAGCACGACCTTGCCCGCGTGAGCCGCAAGATGCTGCAGCAGCAGCCACTCAGTTCGGCTGAGCGAAACGAGGTCCCCGCCCTTGGTGAGCAGCCGGCGCTCCAGGTCGATCTCGATGTCATCGAACGCGACGATACCGGCGCCCGGCGAGACGCCGCTCGCTCGGCGGAGCACAGCGCGGACGCGCGCCGCGAGCTCATCGGGGTGGAATGGCTTGGCGATGTAGTCATCGGCGCCGAGGTCGAGACCTTTGGCCTTGTCGCTCGTTGAGCCCTTGGCTGTCAGCAGGATGACCGGAACCGGGCGCCATTCCCGGAGCTGGCGCATGACCTCGATCCCGTCGAGGTCGGGCATGACGATGTCGAGCAGGACGATGTCCGGCCGAACCGCTTCAGCCTTCTTGAGCGCTTCCTCACCGCCACCGGCGGTGACAACGCGGAAGCCCTCATCGTGTAGCGTCAGCGCGACGAGCTTAGTGATCCGCGGCTCGTCGTCGGCAACGAGTACCAGGGGCTGACTGTTCAAGTGACCCTCCTAATGAATTCCCTAGGTGCGCATTCAGCGTACGCCCCGGCGGTAACGTCCTTTCCCAAGCGGTTCCTATCGAAGACCTTTCAAATTGAAATGGTTATTTCATTCCAAGGATTGACCTGATGCGCGGCGAGGCGTGGCGCTGGTTCGTGCGCGGCGTCGGCCTGGCGTTCGGCATCGCACTCGCCAGTGGCGTCGTGTTCACCATGCTGGTCAGCGCACGGGTTGCCGTGCTCGTGTTCGTGGCCCTGCTGCTCGCGGCTGGCCTTGAGCCGCTGATCGACCGCGTGAGGACGCATACGCCGCTCGGTCGCGGGGCGACCCTGCTGCTCGTTTATGTCGCCTTCTTCGGCCTCGTCGTCGCCCTGGTGGTCCTGGTTGTGCCGAGCGCGATCCACCAGTTCAACGATCTCGGTCCACGCCTCACGCCGCTGCTCAGCGATGCCCGCGAGTGGGCGAGAACAATCGAACCGGGGGGACTTTCAAGCGGCATCATCGGGCTGATCAACACGCTTGAGGATGTCCTCGTGCCGTCGGGCACCGATGTGCCCGAACCAGACACCCTGATCGCGCTCGGACTGACATTTGCCGAGGCGGTGATCAGCGTCATCTCGATCATGGCCTTGGTCTATTACTGGTTGACCGAACGGGCGCGAATGCAGCGCTTTGCTCTCAATCTGCTGCCGGCCGACCGGCGAGCCAGTGCGCGCGAGGCATGGAACGAAGTCGAGCTGCGCCTGGGGTCGTGGATTCGAGGCCAGCTGATCATCATGGGGTCAGTCGGAGTGGCGACGACAGTCGCTTACTTTCTGATCGGTCTGGAGGGCGCCCTTCTGCTCGGCCTGATCGCGGCCGTGGCAGAGGCCATCCCACTGATCGGACCCGCCCTGGGGGCCGTGCCTGCGCTCGTCGTCGCGGCGCTGACCGGGAAGATCGAGGTGGTCATCCTCGTGGCCGTCGTCTATTTCGTGATCCAGGTGATCGAGGGCAACGTGCTCATCCCGGTGGTGATGCGGAACACGATCGGCGTTCCGCCGTTTCTCGTCATCGCCAACATCCTCGCCGGGGCAGCTATTGCCGGAATTCCCGGCGCTCTTCTCTCCGTCCCGCTCGTGGCCGCCTTGTTGGTTGTCGTCGAGCGGCTCCAGGCACGAGACGCACCGGTCTCGCTCAGCCCCGAGAAGCCTTCAGCTGAGGTCACCGATCTGATTCCGGACCCCGATAAGCCATAGGCGGCCTAGCTGACACAGGACTGAAAGTCACCGAGCAAGACGCGCCTGTATCGCGAGAAACGTTCTGGCTCTCATGCTCTGGCCATGGCTGACATCAACGACCCGCGACTGCCCAATCCGCCCACCGGGGATCCGGGGGACGAACCTCGCCTCGGCGGTGAGCCCGGTGACCCGGGCGCGGAGGATCTGCCGATTGGATTGCGCGTCGGACGCAACCCTGCAAACCTCGGCGACGAGGTGCCTGACTTGGGTGACGTGACCTTCCCCGACCCTGCGCCAAGGCCCGCCGAGATCTGATCTCGCTGGAGGAATGTTATGAGCGCTGGCGCCTACGGCAGCACGAGCGGCACTGACGAACGCGAGTCGCGTCCGCTCATGGAACCGTTGATGGTGTTTTCGCTGGCTGACGAGATCGAGTCGCTGCGATCCGAGCCGCAATGGGTCGACAACGACAAGAACTCACGCACACTGGCCAAGGATGTCGACTTCCGGGCTCTACTCGCCGTGATGCACAGTGGTGCTGCGCTTGACGAGCAGGACGGCGACGCGCGGGCAAGCGTCCAGATCCTTGAGGGGCTGGCCGAGTTGGACGTCGACGGCGAGGTCACCAGCCTCGCGACGGGGCAGCTTGCCGTGGTCGACTCGGGGCGCCCGTGGACGTTGCGGGCCACCACCGACTGCGCATTCCTCCTGACGCTTGCCTGGCCGATCGACAAGGCAGGGGTCTGACTTCGGGCTCTAACCTGAGCGCGTATGTCACTCGCCACCTATCGCCGCAAGCGGGACTTCGCCAAGACACCTGAGCCATCCGGGGACGAGGGGCAATCCCAACCGCCGGAGGGAGACAGGCGCTTTGTCGTTCAGCGTCACCGCGCCAGCCGGCTCCATTACGACTTCCGGCTGGAGATCGACGGTGTCCTGATGAGCTGGGCGGTGCCCAAGGGCCCGTCTCTCAACCCGGGCGACAAGCGGATGGCGGTCCACGTCGAGGATCACCCACTGTCGTACTTCGACTTCGAGGGCGTCATTCCGAAGGGCGAGTACGGCGGTGGCGACGTCATCGTCTGGGACTGGGGCACCTGGGAGCCAGAGGAAGCGGACGACCCAGCGAAGGCGGTGCGGAGCGGCGAGCTGAAGTTCAGGCTCGACGGCAAGAAGCTGCGCGGCCGATTCACGCTGGTCAAGATCCGCTCCAATGATCCCGAGAAGGACGACTGGCTGCTCATCCACAAGAAGGACGAGGACGCCGATACCAGCTGGGACGTCGACCAGCATGCGCGCTCGGTCAAGACCGGCCGGACGAACGATGAAGTGCTGGCCGGCGCCGACGCGGTGTGGGACAGCAATGCGCCGGCCGACGAGGCTGCGATCGACCTGAGCGGTGCGCGCAAGGAGAAACTGCCTGAGTTCGTCGAACCGATGAAGGCGACAGCGATCGATCAACCGTTCGACGACGAAGACTGGCTGTTCGAGCTGAAGCTGGACGGGTATCGCATCGAGGCGGTCATCGACGGCCCGAACGTGCGCCTGTGGACGCGCAACAAGCAGGATGCGGCCCGGTACTTTCCCGATCTGGCGTCGGCTCGGCCAACATGGGTCATGGCTGAAACGGCAATCGTGGACGGTGAGGTCGTCGCCCTTGACCAACAGGGCGTGCCGCAATTCAGTTTGCTCCAGGATCGTGCCGGGATGGGCCGCTTCGGACCACGCGGCGTGGAGCCAGACGAGCGGCGAGAGCGCCGGAAGAAGAGCAACTTCGTCGCCCCGGTTGTCTATTACGCCTTCGACCTGATTCATCACGATGGCCGCTCGCTGATCGACGTCCCCCTCGAGGAACGGAAAAAGCTCTTGCGCAGCGTCCTGCGCGAGCACGACCTGGTCCGCTTCGGATCGCACATACCGGCTGATGGCAAGGACTTCTATGAGGTCGTCAGGAAGCAGGGTCTGGAGGGCATCGTCGCCAAGCTGCGCACGAGCCTTTATGAGCCCGGTCGCCGCTCGCGATCGTGGCTGAAGATCAAGATCCGCCGGGAGCAGGAAGCCGTCGTGGTCGGCTACGAACCGGGCAAGGGCACTCACGCCGACATTGGCTCACTCATCCTGGCCGTCAATGAGGACGGGGAGCTGCGTTACGTCGGCGAGGTCGGCAGCGGGCTCAACAGCCGGACGCGCCAGAGTCTCAAAGCCGAGCTGGACGCGCACGCCGTCGACACGTCGCCAGTCGTCAATGCGCCGCGCCTCAAGTCGGCGCACTGGTCTGAGCCGCGCCTCGTCGTGCGCGTCGAGTTCAGCGAATGGACGACCGACGGTTACTTGCGTCAGGCGGCCTACAAAGGGCTCGATATCGGTAAGGACCCGCGTGCCGTCGTCCGCGAGCGCGAGGTGTCGGCGGACGAGGCAGTGGAAGAGGCGGAGGACGCAGCGCAAAGGCCGAGGCGGAAGTCGGCGGCGGCGCGGGTATCTGCCTCCGCAGGCAAGTCCGGCGCACCGCGCAAATCGGCCGGGCGAGGCGTGTCGGCAGCGTCAGGCAAGTTGATTGCCGAACGCAAACCCGCCACACGCAAATCGGTAGCCGCGCACGACCCGTTCCTCGAGGATCCCGACGACCGAAGCGATCCGCCGCAGGCAGCCACGGCAGAGGAGATGGCCGCGCTGGAGGCCCTTGGCAAGGACGGGACCTGGTCTATCGGCGGCGAGACGATCTCGTTGTCCAATCTCGACAAGGTCCTGTTTCCCGAGCCGGGGTTCACCAAACGTGACCTGATCCGCTACTACGTGACGATCTCGCCGGTGATGCTCCCCTACCTGCAGGGGCGCGCGCTGAACCTGTGGCGCTGGCCGGACGGCGTGACCGGCAAGAGCTTTTGGCAGAAGCAGGTCCCGTCGTACACCCCCAAGTGGATTACGCGGTGGGACTATCCGGAAGCAGGATCGAGCGAATCCCATACCTACCTGGTCGCGGATCGCGTCGCGACAATGGCGTGGCTGGCCAACCACGCCACGATCGACGTGCACCCGTGGACCTCGGGCAGCGACGCATATCGAACGCCGACGTATGCGCTGATCGACATCGATCCGGGCCCGAAGACGACTTTCGACGAGCTCGTCATGCTCGCCAAGCTCTACCGGGCAGCTTTAGACCACCTGGCGGTCAAGGCATGGCCGAAGGTAACCGGCAAGCGCGGCATCCAGATCTGGGTCCCGGTCAAGCCGATCTACACGTATGAGGACACGCGCCTGTGGGTGGAGGCGATCTCGCGCGCCATCGGGTCAACGGTGCCCAACCTGGTCAGCTGGGAATGGGGCAAGTCCGCTCGTGGTGGCAAGGCGCGGCTCGACTTCACGCAGAACGCGATCAACAAGACGCTAGTTGCTCCCTACGCAGCGCGGCCGGTCGCCACCGCGAGCGTGTCCACCCCGATCGATTGGGACGAACTCGATGACGCCGGACTTCGGCCGGACGGCTGGAACATCCGGACCATCCTTGATCGGGTGCGCGAGCGCGGCGACCTCTTCAGGCCCGTGCTCGAGGTAAACCAGGAGCTTCCGCCCGTCGGTTGACAGCGTCGCCGCATTTGTCGGCGCGGCGTAGTGTCTGGTCGTCACTGCCTCGAGTCATAGGGAGACCCTGTAATGGCGACCCGCACGAAACCCGCAAAGCAGAGCGCCCAGGCCAAGGGTGGTGGACGGCGCCGCCCTTCACCTGAGCCCTTGCCGAACGAGTCCAGAGCCTTGGCGGAATCGCGGTCGGCGATCCACGTCACGCGGGAGAGCTCACGACGATCGACCGCCCACCGAATGGGGCCGAGGACGTGGCCGCGATGATCCATCGCCTCCTCGACGCGCACGAAGTCATCATCGAGAACGTCCGACGCGGAATCGAGAAGACCGAGAAGACCGGCGACTGGGGCTCCAACGACCTGCTGATGGGCGACGTGCTGCGCCGCCATGAGCTCCAGGTGTGGTTTGTCGCCGAGCACGTGGTGGACGTTCCGCTCGTCGAGCAACCGTCGAAGCGGCGGCAAATTTTCCCGTAGTACGGCCTATCGTCATCGATCAGACGCGCCTGTATGCTCGCGGCCAGGGAGCAGTAGGGGAAGCTTCGTATATGCAAGAGGTTTCGGAGGCCGCGAGCAACCCGAACGCGCGGTTGAGCGCCGGTCCAGAGGGGCAGTCGGGTTCCGCGCAGATCGTCGCCCAGCAGGAGGCGATCGCACAGATCGGCCAGAGTGCGCTCAGTCATGAGTCGCTCGATGCCCTTTTCGTTGAGGCGAGCGTACTGGTCGGACGCGTTCTTGGGACAGAGCTCGTGTCCGTGCTCGAGCTCGTTTCCGATGGGTCGGGGCTGAAGGTTGTCACCGGCCTCGGTTGGCGGCCTGGCATAGTCGGCGAGCTGGTGGTCCCAACGGGTACAGGTTCGCAGGCTGGTTACACGCTCGCGACCGGCGGGCCGCTGCTGGTTGCGGACCTGTCGACGGAGGACCGGTTCAAGGTGTCACCCGTGATCACGGAGCACGGGATGTCGTCCAGCATGAGCGTGAGGATCGGCGAGCAGGAGAAGCCATACGGTGCCCTGGCCGCGTTCAGCGACCGTCCCGCGCGCTTCACGCCCGATGACGCGAACTTCCTGCAGGCCGTGGCAAATGTCCTGGCCGCGGCCGTTGTCCGCTTCCGTGCCCAGGCGGACATGCGTGCGTCACGGGACCAGCTCGCCGCAATCTTGTCCACGATCGATGAGGGCATCACGGTCGTCGACCGTCAGGGACTGAGCTTCGCCAATGACGCCGCTGCACGGCTGACGGGGTACGCGAGCGCCGAAGAGCTGCTCAATGCATCCGGCTCCGTCCTCGGGCGCTACGACCTTTTCGACGAGGAAGAGCGCCCAATGGCCATCGAAGCGCTTCCCGGGCGCCGTGCGATGGCGGGCGAGGAGAACCCACAGGCGGTGGTCGGATTCCGCATTCACGCGACCGGCGACATGCGCTGGTCGATGGTGCGCGCGACGGCCGTCCGTGAGGCGGGCGGTGAGATCACGCACGTAATCAACACGTTCCGCGAGATCACCGACGAACGGTGGACGCGCGATTCACGCTCATTCATGGCCGAGGCGGTAGCCGTGCTGTCGAACACGCTCGATGCCGACGAGGCCGCCCGCCGGCTTGCCAGCCTCGCCGTGCCGCGCCTGGCCGACTACTGCACCGTCCACATGAAGACCGAGGACGGCAGCATCGCCAATGTCGCGCTCGCGCACAGCGATCCGGACAGGCTGGATCTTGCACTAAGAGTGCGCGCGATGCGGCCGCCCATGTTTGTGGATTCCCAAAGCGGTCCCGCTCGTGTCATCCGCGACGGGACAAGCGAGATGATCGAGATCGTGCCCCAATTGCTCGAGGCGGCGAACATTCCAGCGGACGAGCTGAACCTGATCCGTCAGCTTGACATGCATTGGTACATATCCGTGCCGCTCCTCGGGCGCCAGGGTCCAATCGGTGCGCTCTCGCTGGTAACGGCCGAGTCGGGTCGCAAGCTCGGGCGACGGGACCTGGCGCTGGCCGAAGAGTTGGGTGCGCGTGCCGGCATCGCACTCGAGAACGCAAGACTCTACCAAACGGCAGACGATCGCCGTGCGCAGCTCGATGCCGTTCTCGGAGCGCTCGCGGAGGCGGTGCTCGTTTTCGACGGCGAAGGCAATCTCCAGCTGGCCAACAACGCGGCTGAGCGCATGTTCCTGGATGCCGTCCCGGCGACCGACGCCGAGCTCATGACCCGACTGGGCCTCCACGAACTGAACGCACGCCTGCCCGACTCGACCGAAGAAGACGCCCCCGAGGTCAAGCTCAACGACGGCGGCCTCTGGGTCGAGGTACGACGTTACGGCGCTGCCAGCGCGATCGACGACACACGCGGGACACACGCTCCTTCCGTTGTTGTTCTACGCGACGTCACGCAGGCACGCTCCGCACGGGCCGCACGAGACGCATTCCTCGGCGTCCTATCGCACGAGCTGCGAACGCCAATCACGACGATCTATGGCGGTAGCGAGTTGCTGCAACGAGGCCTTGAGCCAGAGCGACGCGAAGAGGTCATCACCGACATCCGGGTCGAGGCCGAGCGGTTGGCGCGCCTGGTCGAGGACCTGCTGGTCATGACGCGTATCGAGCGCGGGACGGTCGAGATCGGGGACGAGCCCATCCTCATCCAGCGGCTGTTGCCTTCCATCGTGCACGCGTTCGTCGCACAGCGACCGGACGTGGAGGTGGCGCTGAACCTCAGTGAAAGGCTGTCCGCCGTACGGGGCGACCCGACCTATGTCGAGCAGGTCGTACGCAACCTGCTGACCAACGCAGTCCGGTACGGAAACGGAGCTGCGCGCGGTATCGAGATCACCGTCGAGGAAGTCCCGGGCGAAATCATCGTGCGCGTTCTCGATCACGGATCCGGGCTGGGCGACAGCGACCCGGAACAGCTGTTCGAGCTGTTCTACCGCTCCGAGGCCGCTCGCGCGGTGCCCGGCGGCGCAGGTATCGGACTATTCGTCTGCCGCAACCTTGTAGAGGCAATGGGTGGTCGGATCTGGGCCAGGTCACGCGAGGAGGGCGGAGCCGAATTTGGCTTCACCCTCCCCGTCGTTGATAGCGACCTCGATTCGGCCTGACCGAGTCCCGCCGCCCGGGCGTCAGGCGGCCGAGCTGGCGACCTGCTTAGCCAGCTGCTTGATCTCGGCCATTCGCGCGCCCATCTCATCTAGCTCTTCGTCAGACAGGATCTGGCGCGCCTTCGGGAACATCTCGCCTTCCTCTTCCTCGATGTGGTGCTCGAGGTTCTCCTTCGCAACCATGAACTTGGCAGCCCACTTGGGGTCATCGGTCGGCGTCATTTCCAGCTCGGCGAGGATCTCGTCGACGACGTGATGCTCCTCGTACGCCTCGTAAGCGATCTCCTTCGACTTGGGGTGGTCGCGCAGCGCCGGATATAGGACTTCCTCTTCGATCCGTTCGTGGATCTCCAGCTCACTCTTGAGCCTTGCGAACAGCTCGGTCCGCGTCTTGTCAGCGCGTTCGGTTGTCTCTTCGCCCTCGGCGAGCATCTTCTTGACCAGCTCATGGTCCTGCTTGAGCAGCTTGAGTGCGTCCACGATGTTCCTCCCACATTGGTGCTGAATTGATGACCGGCGAGTCGGCGACGGCGAGGTCTGGGCCTCACTGCGGACGCTAGGGCTCGACGTGTGCCAAGCACCTGCTGGCATTCGGGTCGTTCGTTTCGTCGCAATTGCAACGACCGGGCGTCACGCGAGTTGTGCCCTATCCCGTCTCTGAACCAGGCGGAATCACGAATTCCAACGAAGGGCCGGGCGGACGCTGGGGCGCTGATCCGGTCCTTCTTCTAATGGTCCGGGGCGGCCTCGGGCGCGTACCGATCTGGCGCGGCCTCGGGCGTGCCGCGCAGTCGCAGGACGGGCGTGCCGAACAGCCACAGAACGCTGGCGAGCGAAGCGATGGTTACGAAGAACAGGGTCTCGCGGACCCCGATCATCCCGCCAAGGAAGCCGCCGAACAGCGCGCCGATGGGCCGGATGCCGAAGTTGATGAAGCGGAATGAGCCCATCACGCGGCTCCGGATGCGATCAGGCGTTCTGGCGGGAATGATCGCGCCGGCGTTGATGTCCAGGACCATGACGCCGAAACCGGCGAAGAACTCCATCACGAAAAGCAGCGCCAAGACGATGGGTAGGGGCATGTTGGCATCTGCGAGCGGTACGAGGATCAGCGCCGCTGGGAACACCACCAGACCGAACACGAACGCCGGGCCCAAGCCCAACCTGCGCCCGATGCGGGAGGCCAGTATGGCCCCCGCCACCGCCCCGACAGCACCCGCGCCCAGTGCCAGACCCAGGAGGCCCGGGCTGACGTTCAGGGTGGTGGTCACGTACAGGATGAACAGCGCGTGGAACCCGAAGTTGAAGAAGTTGAGCGTGGCCGCGGACATGATGGCCGGGCGCATGATCGGGTCGCGGAAGATGAACGCGAGGCCAGTCGTTAGCTGGGCGCGGAGCGGCTCGGCCGTGGGTACCATCGGCGGCTCGGGCGCACTGACGCGGGACAGGAACAGGGCCGACCCGACGTACGAAACCGCGTCGACCAGGATCGCGATCGGGGCGGTGAAGAATTGAATCAGCGCGCCACCGATCGATGGCCCGGCAACTCCTGCCAGCGATCGGCTCCCGCTGAATAGGGCATTCGCGGAGAGGTACTCGTCGCGCTCCGCCACCGTGACAAAGAGAGTGTTCCACGAGATATCGAAGATCACCGCAAGTGAGCCGACAAGGAACTCGATCACAAAGAGCTGCTCCAGCGACAGCATCCCGGCCAGGTAGGCGAGCGGTACCGTCAGTAGGACTACGGCGCGAGCGAGGTCGGCGATGATCATCAGGCGCCGGCGGCGATGAACGCGGTCCAGCCAGACGCCGGCCGGCAGCGAGAAGAGCAGGTGCGG
>JBPCLD010000117.1:0-3041 GCA_051003655.1 Candidatus Limnocylindrales bacterium
GACCGACGAGCGCGTCCCCTCCACCGGCTCGCGCATCCTCGGCGGCGCGCTCCTCCTCGGCCTCAGCCTGTTTGCGCACGAGCTCCGATTCGGACTCCGGTGGCAGCGCCCACACGACAACGTCGAGTAGGTCGGCAACGCCGCGGCCATGAAGGGCGCTGATGGGATGGATCTCCGGCCAACCGAAGGCATGAAACTCGGCCGCCTCCAGCTCCCGCTTCTGGTTGTCGGACTTGTTCACGGCCACGATGACCGGCGACCTTGCCGTACGCAGCAGCTCGTTCGCCTCCTGGTCGGCGGGTGTCATGCCGGCTTCGGCATCTACGACCAAGACGATTACGTCGGCCTCCTCGATCGCCAGGTGGGCCTGCTCCTGCACGCGCTCCTCGATCTGATCGCCGGGGTGCGTCTCTAGCCCGCCGGTATCCACCACCAGGAAGCGGCGGCCGTTCCATTCCCCAACGTCGTAGAGGCGATCGCGGGTCGTGCGGGCGCGGTCCTCGACGATGGCCACGCGGTGGCCCACAACGCGGTTGAACAGCGTGCTCTTGCCGACATTGGGCCGGCCCACGAAAGCGACGACCGGCAATCCCTCGAGCGGAGCGTCCTGCGTGCGGCCCGGCGTCGGGCGCCTTCCGCGCCGCGGCGCCATCGTGGTAGGCCGCGCCAGCGACGGGAGTACGCCGCTTCGCGCTCTTCCCGTCGAGCGATGTGCTTCGGTAGGCCGGCTCGGCGACCGCGGTCAAAGCCTCCCGCGCCAGACGCTCGGCGTCCGGGCGGCTGGCGTCTGTCCCGGCCAGCGAGTAGACGCGCTCGGCGACTTTCTCGAGGTCCTCGATCGGCGTTGACGTGCCGCCGGTGACCCCGACCACACGAGCGCCGACGAAAGCTGCCACGTCGTCGAGATCACGGGCGCCCTCGACCTGGATTACGGGCTTGCCGGCGATCTGGCACAGCCTGGTCAGCTCTTTGGTGTTGGCGCTGTTACGCCCCCCGACGACGACCATGATGTCGACCTGCGGGGCGAGGTCCATTGTGTCCTGCTGCCGGCGGATGGTGACCGGGCAAACCGTGTTCATCACCTTGAGCTCGTGACAGCGGCTGACGAGGTGTGCGGCAAGCTTCTCGAACTTCCACGGCGGTTGCGTGCTCTGGCTGATCAACGCCATGCGCTTGGTGCGCGGGATGCTGTCCCAGTCCTCCTCTTCGTCGACGACGATCGCATCTGGCGCGAACCCGAGCAGGCCGACGACTTCGGGGTGGTGCGGCGTACCGAGCAGGACGATGGTGTAGCCCTCGTCGACCAGCTTCTGGAGCTCCTTCTGCTCCTGGATGACCCAGGTGCATGTGCCGTCGATGACTTCGAGCCCCTTGGACTCGGCGCGCGACATGACCTCCGGCGTGACACCGTGGGCGCGGATGACCACCGCCGAGCCGTGGTCGACGTCATCGAGCGTGTCGACGGTGCGGATGCCCTGCGATTGGAGCTGCGCGATCACACCCTCGTTGTGGACGACCTGGCCGAGGGTATGGGTTGACTTTCCCTGCGCAGCCGCAAGCCGCGCATAGTCGATCGCCTCGCGCACGCCGTAGCAAAAACCGGTCCGCCGCGCGATGCGGACCTCCTCGACCGTTCCCATGATGCTTTCAAGTATGGCACCGGCTGAGCGTGCGGCCCTCCGGGCGTTTCGCGGTCGGCAGGGTTACGGCGAAGGGGTCGCCTGCGATCCCGCTCGAAGCGAACCGGTGACCTTTGCCCCGTCCTCTCGGGACACGTAACAGGAGAAGCCTCGATCGCCGCCAGCCCAACCGCTCAAAGTCGGTTCGAACCAGCCAAGTCTCAACTCCGTGTTGGTCGCGAACGACCGGCCGGTGTAGCTGTCAAACACCGGCACGCACTTCTCCTCGATGAAGTCGGTGAATCCTGAAAGAACGGGGTAGGCCGCGGACGGGGCGGCGGTATGCACGAGCACAGCGATCACCTCGGCGTCATGCGGCTCGTTGCATGGCTGGCGCTGAACGTCCGTCACTTCCGTCACGCCTGCCGCGGGCCGATCGAAGCACTCACCGACCTGAAGGCTGGTGACCTCGTTGCTGATTCGGTCGCGGAAGAGGATGAATCCGCCCACGATCACGACCACGATCACGAGCAGAATGCCGAGCCGGACGATCCCGCCACGGCCACTCTTCGGTGGCGGCGCCGGTGGGTAGGCGGATTGCGCCGGGCCGCCGTAGTCAGGTGGCAGGGGCTGGTACGGGGGCGCCTGACCGGGATCCGGGCTGGAATTCTGGCCCTGATCCGCGCCGGGATAAGAACTCATCGACTCTCACTCCAGTGCCGGTGGGTTGTGCTTTGTGGCTTGGCGAACTATACGGGGCCGGCGGTCGCGAATCTTCCCCGATGCCGCTCGTCCACGAGCGCCGCGACGTGGCCCATGATCTGGTTCGTTGCGGCCTCGATCTGTTGTCGGCGAGGCTGTGCCGGATCCAGGGTGACGGTGAATGTGCTCCCGACTCGGAGCGTTATCCGCGTTCCGATGCGCGGGAAACGCCGGCCACGGCCGAGGAACCGATCACTGCCTGAAACGCCGACGGGGAGAATCGGTACCCCCGAACGGGTGGCGAGCATCGCGACGCCCGGTTTCGGCT
Organism: Candidatus Limnocylindrales bacterium; assembly: GCA_051003655.1. Taxonomy (GTDB): domain Bacteria; phylum Chloroflexota; class Limnocylindria; order Limnocylindrales; family CSP1-4; genus JALYGJ01. The sequence goes on from JBPCLD010000117.1 coordinate 2,650, forward strand.
CGGCCATCACGCCATCCGGGCTCCGCGTGCCCTCCGGGAATATGCAGAGGATCTCGCCACGTTCGAGGATGGCGAGGGCGACTCGGTAGGCCTCGATATCGCTTCCGCCGGAGCGAACGGGAGTAGCGCCCAGCCGGCGCAGCACCGCGCCTACAGGACCGACGAATAACGCTTCCTTGGCCAGTATGTGCATCTGCCGCCCGAGCAGCGGCGTCAGCCAGCCAGCCACGAGAGGTGGGTCGGCGTTGGACATGTGGTTGGCGACCACGATCAGCGGTCCCGCCTGGGGGAGATCGCCCTTGACCTCGACCCTTATCCGGGCCATCGCTGACAGGGCGAAGCGCGCCATCGCCGCAGCGAAGCGAGTGAGCGGGGGTAACCCACGTCGCTGT
>JBPCLD010000118.1:0-11813 GCA_051003655.1 Candidatus Limnocylindrales bacterium
GGTTTGGCCAGGAAATCATCGGCGCCCGCGTCGAGCGCGGCCACCATGTCGTCAAGGGCGGTGTGAGCGGTGATGACGATGACCGGCAAGGTCGCCGACAAGGGATCCGCGCGGAGCCGGCGGCAGATCTCGTAGCCGTCCATACGCGGCAGGTTCAAGTCGAGCAGAACGAGGTCTGGGGCGTGTTGAACGATCGCCTGTAGACCGCTCTCACCGTCGCCGAGCCCAATGACCTCGTAGCCATGTTGCTCGAGAACCCGGGTCAGCAGAGAGCGCTGGGTTGGTTCGTCTTCGATGACGACGACGAGAGGACCGCTACCGCGGACGCCCGCGCGCGCAGGGCGCGAGCCCCGCTCAGACGTAGCCTTGTCACGATCGCCCGCCAGGTGCATGGACACCCTCCGTCGTGTGCCAAGCGCCGGCACGGCGGCACTCTGGCCAACACATTCCTCGCGGGCACGCGCCGGAACGTCCGCGCAAAGTATCTCACGCTGGAATCAGGGAAAGGTGGCAACCGCGTCGATCAGCATGTCGACGAAACGGCGCCGGTTTATCGCCATGCCGACCTCGACGCCACCCTCGCCGTCGTCGGCGGGAAGCCCGCTCGTCTGCCCACGTGTTTCGTCGCCCGTGGACACCGCGATGCTGTGCCGCTGAGTCGTAATGAGGCCTGTCGGCAGCAGATGTGCCACGGCCACGGCATCGTGAATGGGCGCTCCGTCCCAGCCGTACTTCTGGTGGTAAAAGCGGGGGAAGAAGCGCAACAGGCCGGCGAACACGGTCGCCGTGTGCGTGCTCATTTCTTCCAGACGGTCCGTGTCATGGAGCGTGAAGAGGGCCTGGTGAGTCACGTCCAGGCCCATCATCGTGACCAGGCCGCCGCCGGCGAAAACCTCCTGTGCGGCCTCCGGGTCGACCCAGATATTGAACTCAGCGAAAGGTGTGATGTTGCCCTTCCCCGAGCGAGCCGCCCATCAGCACGACCTCGGCCACACGGGCATACAGCTCCGGATACCGGCGCCGGAACAGCGCGATGTTGGTCAGTGGTCCGGTTGGCACGAGTGTGACCGGCTCTTCGGTCTGTGACACGGTCCGAGCGATGAACTCGACGGCGTCATCGTCGACCACGGACATCTGCGGCGCGGGCAGATCCGCACCGTCCAGTCCGCTGCTGCCGTGTACGTGCGGGGCGGTCTCGAGGCCGCGCGTAAGGGGCGCCGAGGCGCCCGCTGCCACGGGGACGTCGGTCCGGCCCAGAAGTGTGAGTACGCTGAGAGCGTTGCGGGTCGTGTTCTCCAGCGTCGCATTTCCGCCCACGGTCGTGATGCCCAGCAGTCGCAGCTCGGGTCGCCCAAGGGCGAGAACGATGGCAAGCGCGTCGTCGTGGCCCGGATCGCAGTCGAGAATGATGGATCGCCGTGCGGTGAACATTTGCGCGATCATATTGCGGCCGCCGGATTGCGTCGTTACGATGCGACCGGAGGGCGGAAACGTGTTGCTGCGCTGGCGGGCGTCTCGTAGCATGCGCTCGGCGGGAGGGGGCCGCTTGAGTGGACGTGCCCATGGGATGGGCTGAGTCCCAAGTCAAAAGTGCCGACGCCACCACTTAGAGGAGAGCAAATGCGAACTCGCTCAATGACGCTGGCCCTGTTGGCCGTCGTCGCCATCGCTATTCCGGCCTGTACGCCGGCCGCCCCAGCGGGGTTGAAGATCGGTCTCGTGACCGACGTCGGACAGCTGAACGACAAGAACTTCAACCAGTTCTCCTGGGAAGGCGCCCAGGATGGTGCAACCAAGGTTGGTGGCACCGCAGCCTCGGCAGTGAGCGCCGTCTCGGCAGACATCGCCAGGAACATCCAGTCCTTTGTCGATCAGCGCTATGACATCATCGTCACCGTTGGATTCGCCGCCGGAAATGACACCGCCAGGGCCGCGAAAGCCAATCCGAATATCAAGTTCATAGGCGTCGACCAGTCGTTTATCTGCATCGACGCCGCGGGCGATCCCGACACGACGTTTACATGCGCGGGCGATCCCAAGACCCTCCTGCCCAACTACCAGGGCATCGGTTGGAAGGAACAGCAGCCGGGCTATCTGGCGGGCATCGTGGCTGCCTCGCTCAGCGAAACCGGCGTGATCGGCGCCGTCGGCGGGACGTATTCCGTGCCGGCAATCCCGAACTACATCGTCGGCTACGCCAACGGCGCCAAGTCGGTGAACCCGGCCATCCAGGTGGTCGTCCAGTACGTCTCGCCGAACCCCGATGCGGCCGCGTTTGCTGATCAGGCAGGCGGCAAGGCGTTCGCCCAGCAGATGCTCACCGCCAACGCGGACGTGGATGTCATGTTCCAGGTAGCTGGCCTGACAGGTAACGGCGTCCTCCAGGCAGCCTGCGAGGCCGGGATCCTGGCCATCGGCGTCGATGTGGACCAGCATGAGTCGTTCCCTGATGCTGCGGCCTGCACAGTCGTCAGTGCCGAGAAGAAGCTCAAGAAGAACGTTTCTGACGCCATCGTTCGGGTCAAGGATGGAACCGCCGTTGGCGGCGGGCTGAAGCTCGACCTGACGACGGAAGACGTCGGACTGTCCAGCTTCCACGAGCACTCCACCCTCATTACGCCCGCTACGCAGGGCTTGATCGATGCGGCTGTCGCAGCGATGAAGGCCAATACCCTGCAGGCGTGCGTGACGAACGATTTCGGAGCCTGCGTGACAGGCACCAACGGAGCCCTGCCTTAGCTTGAGGCGGGTCGCACCCGATTCCAGCTAGAGACCCTGCAAAGCGGGCCGCTTCCCCTTGCGGGTAGCGGCCCGCTCGTTTGTTCAAGGCGTTTCAGTCGAGGCATTTCCGTGGCGATACCCGAGACAGCGGTTGCCCAGGAGCATGTCGCAGCCCCTACGCTGTAGATGCGCGGGATAACCAAGCGCTATCCGGGCGTCCTGGCGAATGACCACATCGATCTGAAAGTTCGGCCAGGAGAGATCCACGCCCTCCTGGGGGAGAACGGCGCCGGAAAGTCGACGCTCATGAACATCCTCTACGGGCTGGCCAAGCCTGACGAGGGCGAGATTCTCCTCGACGGCCAAGCGGTCACGATCGCCGGCCCGTCGGACGCGATCGCCCGGGGGATCAACATGGTCCACCAGCACTTCATGCTGGTACCGGTGCTGACCGTCGCCGAGAACATCCTGCTTGGCGACGAGACGATGGCCAATCCTCTCTTCCTGGATCGTGAGGAGGCGCGTCGGCGCATCCGTGCACTGGGAGAGCGGTTCGGCTTCGAGATTGATCCTGACGAGAAGGTTGGCCGCCTATCGGTGGGGTGGCAGCAGCGCGTGGAGATCCTCAAGGCCCTGTACCGCGATGCGCGCATCCTCGTCCTCGACGAGCCAACGGCTGTACTGACGCCCCAGGAAACCATCGAGATCTTTGCCGTCCTGCGGAGGCTGCGCGACGAGGGCCACAGCATCGTCTTCATCAGCCACAAGCTGTATGAGGTCCTTCAGATCGCGGATCGCATCACGGTCATCCGGCGCGGTCGCGTCGTGGGCGAGCGAGTACCCGCAGCGACCGATGAAGACGATCTGGCGGAGCTCATGGTGGGCCGCGAGGTCCAGCTGGTGGTGGACCGGGGAGACAGTCATCCCGGCGACCCGGTACTGACCGTCGAGAATCTGAGCGTCAAGAACGACCGTGGACGCGAAGTCGTGCACGAAGTCGCCTTCGAGGTCCGGGCCGGCGAGATCTTTGGCATAGCCGGGGTGGCCGGCAACGGGCAGGACGAGCTCGTCGAAGCGATCACGGGGCTCCGACAGCCGAGTACTGGAGCGATCAAGCTGAAGGACCAAGACATTACCAATGCAGATCCGCGCGACCTTCATGAGCTTGGCGTGGCATTCGTCCCGGCTGATAGGCACAGGTACGGCCTCGTGCTGTCCTTCCCGCTCACCGACAACATCGTGCTCAATGACTACTTCGCAACCCCTTTTGCCAAGGGTCCAGTGAGGGACGAGGAAGCCATCTTCCACCACGCCGAGAAGGCGATTGCGCGCTACGACGTGCGAACTCCCTCTGCGACAGTCCCAGCCGGGACGCTTTCGGGTGGCAATCAGCAGAAGGTGGTCATCGCCAGGGAATTCGACCGCGACCTCAAGCTCCTCGTGCTCGACCAACCGACCCGCGGGTTGGACGTCGGGAGCGTGGAGTTCATCCACAAGCAGGCCATTGCCAAGCGCGACGCCGGTACTGCCGTTCTGCTGATTTCCGCAGAGCTCGACGAGATCCTTGAGCTCTCCGACCGGGTGGGTGTGATGTACCGGGGCCGCATGGTGGCCATCGTCGACGGTCCGACGGCAGACCGTGAGGGGATCGGCTTGCTCATGGCAACTGGCGGTCGCGAGGGCGGTATCACGCCCAAGGAAGCTCCGGTAGCGGCTCCCAGAACGTGATTCCGCGCATCGGCCGTTTGCTGGCCGTACCCGTCGGCGCCATCGTCCTCGCGCTGCTGGTCGGAGCCATCGTGCTTATCGCGTCGAGTCCCCTCGTCACCGGCCACTTCGACGTCACCCTGCCGCTGCGCACGTACCTGGCGCTCATCCAGGGCTCGCTGCTCTCCTTCAACGCCATCATCGACACCCTCGTCAACGCCGCGCCGCTGATCCTGGTTGGCCTTGCGGTCGGCCTCGGCTTCAAAGCGGGCCTCTTCAACATAGGCGGGCAGGGGCAGTTCCTGATGGGGGGCCTCGCCGCAGCAGCCGCCGGCGCCGTCGTGGGTGGCAGCAGTCCCATATTGGCCGTACCCGTTGCACTCCTGGCCGGCGTCGTCGCGGGCGCGATTTACGGCTTTATTCCGGGCTTCCTCAGGGCCTACACCGGCGCTCACGAAGTCGTGACGACGATCATGCTCAACTACATCGCGATCCAGATCGTCGGCTACGTCGTGGCCGGTCCTCTGCGAGTGGCAGGCGCATCGTTCGCTCGCTCACCGGACGTGCTGAACGCAGCGTTGCCGGTAATCATCAACGAGGGCACCGGTCACCCAGGGCACCTTGGAATCCTCATTCCCGTAGTCGTCGTGCCGATAATCTGGTGGCTCCTCTACCGCAGCACGATCGGCTTCGAGATCCGCACGGTCGGCGCGAACCCCGACGCGGCCCGATACGCGGGCATGAAGCCGCGCCGGCTGGTCGTGCTGGCAATGACGGCTGGGGGCTTGCTGGCGGGGCTTGGTGGCGCAATCGAGATTCTCGGCCGCGAGCGCTACCTGGCTGCCGCCTACTCGACCAACATCGGATTCGATGCCATTACGGTCGCTCTCCTCGGGCGGGCTCACCCGATCGGGATCGTGTTTGGCGGGCTCCTCCTGGGGGCGATGCGCGCCGGGGCGGCGGCGATGCAGAGCCAGGCGGGCATCCCGATCCAGATGGTAGATCTCCTACAGGGCGTGATCCTCTTCTTCCTGGCCGCCGATATCCTGGTGCGACGGCTATTCCGGATCCGTGCCGCGAGCACGGGCGTCGACGAGCTCCAGACTGTGACCCGCAGCTACAGCGGGCAGACGGCGCCGTAGATGGAATTCCTGTTCGACATCCCGGTCCTTGGGCTGGTCGTCCAGCTGCTCGTCTTCCTGGTCGACGTGCTGACTCGGAACGGTACGATCATCCTCGCACTGGCCGCGCCGCTTGCACTCGGCGCACTCTGCGGGGTGATGAACGAACGCTCCGGCGTCGTGAACATCGGCATCGAGGGGATGATGCTGGCGAGTGCCTTTGTTGGCTGGTTCGTCGCCTCAGCCGTCGGTCAGGCGTTCCCGGGCCAGCCCTCTGGCGTCATCTTCGGCGCCACCGTGCCGATCATCGTCGGAGTCTTGGCCGCAATCGTGACGGGGATGACAGCGTCCCTGGTCCACGCGTGGCTTTCAATCAGCCTGCGCGTCGACCAGATCATCAGCGGGACGATCATCAACATCGTCGCGTTCGGAGTGACCGGCTACCTCAACCTCCTGCTGAGCCGGACCTCGACCGTTTCGGGCGGCAAGTTCGTCCCGTTCGTCCCGCCGCCCGAGCTCGTGGACCTCCCATTCGTCGGTTGGATCTTCCGCATGTTCCTGCAGCAGGGTCCGATCACGATGTCGGTGATCGTTCTCGTGATCATCGTTCAGATCTTCCTGTTCCGGTCACGATGGGGCCTGCGCACCAGAGCCGTCGGCGAGCACCCGAAGGCCGCTGAGACTACCGGTATCGACGTCATCCGCCTGCGCTACAGGAACGTGATCCTGGGCGGCATCTTCGCCGGCCTCGGCGGCGCCTGGTTCACGCTCGACTTCGGCAGCTCTTTCGAGAACGGCATGACCAACGGGCGCGGCTTCATCGCCCTCGCTGCGCTCATCTTCGGCCGATGGCATCCGGTGGGCGCATTCGCGGCGGCACTGCTATTCGCAGGCGCCGGATCGCTCGGCATTGCCATCAGGACGTCGCCACCAACAGGCCAGCTGGGAGAGATCCTGACCGCGATCCCGGGCCAGGTCTTCTCCGCCCTGCCCTACGTCGTGACGATCATCGTCCTCGCAGGCGTCGTGGGGCGGAGCACGCCGCCGGCCGCGGTTGGGCGCCCATACGAGCGCGAGAGCACAAGCTGACGTTCGAGCCATAATTCGGCTCCGATGAAGAACGAGCGAGCTTGGGCGTGGACGGTGCTCGACGCGCAGGAAGGAAACGGGCCTGTGGCGGTGCTCGATTCGGCGGCGTCGGCGGATCTGCTGGCCCGGGCACGCCGCATCGCGATGGTTGGGGCGTCGTCCAATCCGTCGCGCCCGTCACACGGCGTCATGGGCTACCTGATGAACCAGGGCTACGAGGTGGTGCCCATCAACCCGAACGTGGACGAGGTCCTGGGGGAGATTGCCTACCGAACACTTGAAGAGGCCGTCGCCGCGACCGGGCCGTTTGACATCGTTGACGTGTTCCGGCGGCCGGAGCACACGCCCGACATCGCTCGGAGCGCAGTCGCCTCGGGCGCGGGAGCCCTCTGGCTGCAGCTCGGCGTCGTCAATTGGGACGCGGCCCAGATCGCGCACGATGGGGGCCTTGCAGTAGTCATGGACCGCTGCACGGCGATCGAGCACCGCCGCGTCGCGCGCTAGCGGATCGCGAAGCCCAGGATCAGGAGGACGACGCCGATTGCGCCGACTGCCGTCCACGTCGTGACCTGGCGGCGGAGAAGAGCGCGCATGATGTCTGCGCCGGTAGTGCCGGCCGCATCGGGTCCTGATCGGCCGCCCCGCCACGAGTCGTAGCGTCGGGCATTCTCGGCCAGCCGATCGAGCTCGCCCATTCGCGCGAACGGAGCTCGGACACGCCATATCGCGAGCGCGAGCAGCGCAACGCCGCCGACCCACAGGGCAAGATTCAGCAGCATCAGCCCAGCCCCAGGGTCATGAATCGCGTTGCAGTAGCTCCTCGAGCAGCTGCTGGAGGACAGCCGCATTTGCCTGACCGCGAGTTTCCTTCATCGCCTGGCCGGTCAGGAACTTGACTGCCTGGACCTTGCCCGCTCGGAAGTCGGCCACCGCCGCCGGATTCGCAGCCACCACGCGGTCGATGACCTCGGCCAGCGCGGCCGAGTCGCTGATCTGGCCTAGCTCGAGCTCGGTGACGATCGCGTCCACCGTTTGGCCGGTTCGCAGGTGCCGCTCGTAAACCTGCTCGGCGTTGGAGGTCGAGATCTCGCCTGACGCGGCCAGCGCCGCTGCGCGGGCAAGCTGCGCCGGATCACGCGCGGAAAGCAGGTCTGGCTGTGTCTTGAGCTCTCGGAGGGCGATCTTCGAGAAGAGGCTGGCGGTCCGCTTGGCGGATCCTTCCGATCCGCCGACCATCGCAGCGTCGAAGTACGCGCCGCCGCTCGCGGCGATCACCGCGGCGTCATACGCCGAGAGCCCGAGCGATTCGCGATAGCGCGCACGTCGCGCCTGCGGCAGTTCCGGCATCCGCTGCCGGATCGACTCGAGCAGGGCGGCATCGGTTCGCAGCGGCGGGAGGTCCGGCTCGGGGAAGTAGCGGTAATCCTCGGATTCCTCCTTGAGGCGCATGGTGTACGTCTCGCCACGCGCGTCGTCCCAGCCGCGTGTCTCCTGGACCATGGACTCGCCGGCGTCAAGCGCCCGCGTCTGGCGCGCGATCTCGAACTCGATCGCTCGCTCGACCGAGCGGAAGGAGTTCATGTTCTTGACCTCGACCCGCGTGCCGAGCTTGGCGGAGCCTTCGGGGCGAAGCGAGACATTCGCCTCGACGCGCATCTGCCCCTCCTCCATCTGCGCGTCGGACGCGCCGATGGTCAGCAGCAGCAGGCGTAGCTCCTCGGCGTAGCGTCGGGCGGCCTCGGCCGAGCCGATGACCGGATCGGTCACGATCTCCATCAGCGGGATGCCCGAGCGGTTGAAGTCCACGAGGCTGACGCGCCCTCCCCCCTCCGTTGTCTGATGGAGCAGCCGCGCCGTGTCCTCCTCGAGGTGCGCACGCGTGATGCCGACCTCGACCGAACCCTCGGACGTTTCTACTGTGAGCGACCCAGCGGCAGCCAAGGGCAAGTCGTACTGGCTGATCTGGTAACCCTTGGGCAGGTCTGGATAGAAGTAGTTCTTGCGGTCCCAGCGGGTGACGTCTGGGATGCTCGCGCCGGTGGCCAATCCCGTGGCCAGCACATGCTCCACCGCGGCGCGGTTGATCACCGGCAGAGCACCGGGCAAACCGAGACACACCGGGCAGGTGAGCGAGTTGGGTGGCGCGCCGCGGACATCTGACGAACAACCGCAGAACATCTTCGAGGCTGTCTTCAGCTGGACGTGGATCTCGACGCCGATTACGACCTCGTAGCGCGTCGTGGCAGGAGCGGTCATCAGCTCCTTAATGAATCACTGAAGCGACGGATGCGCACGAGCGCCTCCTCGAGATCCTCGTACGACGTCGCCAGCGTGGCTCGCACGTGGCCCTCCCCAGAAGGACCGAAGGCGGAGCCGGGCACCACGGCGACGTGCTCCTCGAACAGCAGGCGCTCGCTGAACTCCTCGCTCGTCAGGCCGGTCGAACGGATGCTCGGGAAGGCGTAGAAGGCACCCTTGGGCTCGGCCGTCTCGAGGCCGATTTCGTTCAAGCCGGCCACGAACATCCGCCGGCGCCGGTCGTACTCGTGGACCATGCGCTGGACGTCAGTCTCCGCGGTCAGGGCGACCACCGCAGCGTCCTGGGCGGTCGTCGGCGCGGACATGATCTGGTACTGGTGCACCTTGACGATGCCCTCGAGGAGGTCGCTCGGCGCGCAGGCATAGCCGACGCGCCAACCGGTCATCGCATACGCCTTCGAGAACCCTCCGATGAGCACCGTCCGTTCGTGCATTCCTGGAAGGCCGCTGATCGGGATATGGCGGTGGCCGCCGTAAACGAGCCGGTCGTAGATCTCGTCGCTGACGACGATCAGGTCGTGTCGTTGGGCGATGTCGGCCAGGGCACGCAGCTTGTCCTCTGACAGGACCGCGCCGGTTGGGTTGCACGGATATCCCAGGAACAGGACCTTGGTGCGCGGCGTAATCGACGCCTCGACCTCGGCCGGGTCCAGCTCGAAACCCTCCGCGGCCGTCGTGGAGACGAACACCGGCACGCCGCCATTGAAGAGAATCGCCGGCAGGTAGGCGACGTACGAGGGCTCGTGTAGGACGACCTCGTCGCCCGGATCGATGAGCGCGGCCATCGCCACGGCCAAGGCCTCCGACGCGCCGACGGTGATCACGATCTCTGTTTCGGGGTTGTATGTGACGTCGTAAAGTCGCGCCAGGTGGGACGAAAGCGCGCGCCGAAGCTCGAGCGTGCCATAGTTGCTGGTGTAGTGCGTGCGCCCGCTGCGCAGCGATCGGACACCCTCCTCGACGACCTGTGGTGGAGTGGCAAAGTCGGGCTCGCCGACGCCCAGGCTGATTACGTCGGGCATCGTCGCTATGACGTCGAAGAATTTGCGGATGCCCGAGGGCGGCACGGCCCGAACGCGCTCGGACAGCCTGTGACGGGCGATGAGCACTGAATCAGTCATCTCGGCTCCTGGGAGGGACTCGTGCCGAGTATAGGTTCACGCCGCGGCTCGACCGGCTGCGGCCCGATCCACGGCCGTCGGCGTTCGCGGATCGCTGAGCAGCCCCATGTCGCGCGGCTCGAGCTTCCGCCAGGCCGCGTCCGCCGTGATCGCCTCGTACGCGCGGCCGAGTTGGAACAGCTGCAACTCATCCCAAGGTCGACCGATCAGCTGCAGCCCGACTGGCAATCCTTCCGACAGGCCACACGGAACAGACAGACCCGGCAGGCCGGCCACGTTGACGGGCAGCGTGCAGGCGTCCGACAGGTACATCGCGACGGGGTCCGCCAGCCGTGCGCCGAAGCGGAACGCCACAGTCGGGCTGGTCGGTGCGACGATCGCGTCGACACTCTCGAACGCGCGGTCGAAGTCCGACTTGATCAGGGTTCGGACCTTCTGCGCCTTCAGGTAGTAGGCGTCGTAATAGCCGGCCGACAGCGCGTAGGTGCCAAGCATGATCCGACGCTTGACCTCCGCGCCAAAGCCGGTCCCGCGCGTGGCCAGGTAGTCCGCGATGTAGTCCGCGCCGTCCTCGCGGACCGAGTGGCCGTAGCGGACGCCGTCGTAGCGGGCGAGGTTCGCGGACGCCTCAGCCGGCGCGATGATGTAGTAGGTAGCGAGGCCATAGTCCGTGTGCGGCAGGTCGACGTCGACGATCTCGGCGCCAGCCGCCGCCAGTGCCGCCACCGCATCCCTGACGCATGCCTCGACACCTGGCTCCATGCCCTTCACGAAGTACTGCTTCGGCAATCCGAGGCGCACTCCTCGCAGCACGGCCGCGGCCTCGTCGTCGCCGCGGGCGAGCTGGTCCGGGTAATCGGGCACTGAGACGGGCGCGGAGGTCGAGTCCCGCTCGTCGCGGCCGGCAAGGGTCGCCATCAGCGTCGCTGTGTCGCGAACGTCGCGACCGAACGGGCCGATCTGGTCGAGCGAGCTGGCGAAGGCGACGATGCCATAGCGGCTGACCCGGCCGTAAGTGGGTTTGAGCCCGACGGTGCCGGTCAATGCGGCCGGCTGACGGATCGATCCGCCGGTGTCGGTCCCGATCCCGAGCGGGACATGGAACGCGGCCACTGCCGCCGCCGAGCCGCCGCTGCTGCCGCCCGGTACGCGTTCCAGGTCCCACGGATTGGCCGTCGGGCCCCACGCGGAGAACTCAGTCGAAGAGCCCATCGCGAACTCGTCCATGTTGGTCTTGCCCGGGAACACGGCTCCGGCCTGTCTGAGCTTCTCCGCGATGTGCGCGTCGTACGGGCTGAGCCAGCCTTCGAGGATCTTGCTGCCGGCTGTTGACGGTTGGCCGCGGGTCACCACGAGGTCCTTGAGCGCGACGGGGATGCCGAGCAGGGCGGGCAGCTCGTCCGCTGAGGCGCCTCCCTGGTGCCGCGTGGCCGCGAGCCTAACATCGGCTTCATCCGCTTGCTGGCGACAGCCTTCCTCATCGACGAAGACCCAGGCATGGAGCGGGCCGTCAGTCGCGTGGATGTTCGCCAGGTGCGCGTCTGCGAGGTCCCGCGCTGAGAACTCGCCAGCTCGAAGGCCGCTCGCCATCTCATGGGCGTGCAGGCGCGTGAGGTCGGTCGGGTTGCTCATGTTGTCAGCCGAGCGGCCGCGTGGTCGGTCAGTTGCCGTGCTCGCCCAGGATGGGCGGCACCACGAAGTATTCGCCGACCCGTTCCGGCGCTTGAGCCAGGAT
>JBPCLD010000119.1:0-15585 GCA_051003655.1 Candidatus Limnocylindrales bacterium
CTCGGCGCGGATCATGCGGTTGACGGCGTTACTCCCGCCGCCACCGACCCCGATCACGCGGATGAGTGCGAAGTTCTCCGAGTCCGACCGCAACGGCATGAGATGACCCCTCCACCAAGCTAAACCAGCCACCGGGCCGGCGAGGGCGCAGCCGCCGGGAAACCGATTCGAATTACGGCCGAGTATAAACCGGAGCCTTCGGACCGAGAGCAGGGACTTTCGTCCCGCGAGGTCCGTTTCGGTTGCAGTTTTACGCGCGAATGTGGAGGAAATGTGGACAGTGCCGCCGGTCGTCAACAGGCCGCCTTGGGCGGCGCCGTGCTTGTCAGTTGGGCTGAGGCACGATCCTGATGTACGGCCGCGGCGCTTGCCAACCCTCGGGATACTTTGCCTTCGCCTCCTCGTCGGAGACCGAGCCAGCAATGATCACGTCATCGCCCGGCTTCCAGTTTGCCGGCGTCGCAACCTTGTGCGCAGCGGTCAACTGAAGTGAGTCGATCACTCGCAGGACCTCGTCAAAGTTGCGCCCTGTTGTCATCGGGTACACGAGGATCAGCTTGAGGCGGTTATCGGGGCCGATGATGAACAGGTTGCGCACCGTCTGGTTATCAGCCGGAGTTCGCTTGGTTGGGTCTCCCTCGACGTCGTCCGCCAGCATGCCGTAGAGCTTCGAGACGCGGAAGTCATGGTCGGCAATGATCGGGAAGTTGGGGGCGGTGCCCTGGGTCTCCTCGATGTCCCTGGCCCACTTCTCGTGGTTTTCGATCGGATCGACTGACAGGCCGAGGACCTTTACCTTGCGGCGGTCGAACTCCGGCTTCATTTTGGCTACGGAGCCCAGCTCAGTCGTGCAAACCGGTGTGAAGTTGCGCGGGTGCGAGAAGAAGACGGCCCAGGAGTCACCCTTCCATTCGTGAAAGCTGATGGGTCCTTCCGACGTGTCGGCCTCGAAATCCGGCACGAGGTCGCCGATCTTTAGTGCCATTGCCATTCCCCTGCGCCTACGACAGTGACTGCCTACCACGGCTTCGTTGCTCGGCTCACGCCGAGTCATCAATCCGAGTCATCAGAATAGATCAGTCGGCGAGAAGGCTCAGCAATACCTTCCGGGTGGCGTTGTCTGGGTTGGGATCGAGCAGGGCGATCGACTGCCACGTCCCGAGCGCGAGCTGCCCGTTGACTACCGGCACGACCACAGAGGGCGGCACGAGCAAAGGCAGGACGTGGTCCGCGCCGTGACCGGGTGAACCGTGTGCGTGACGCCAACGGTCGTCGCGGGGCAGCAGCGTGTCGAGGGTGGCCATCAGGTCAACGTCGGACCCGGCGCCCAGCTCCGTGATCACCACACCCGCTGTGGCATGCGGGACGTACACGTTCAGCAGGCCGTCACCCTCACCCGCGACGAACTTGGCGCACTCTGCGGTCAGGTCGAACAGGCCACGTCGCGTACCGGTGTGGACCGTCAGCTGCGAACGCTTCATGAGGAGTGGAGCCGGGGCGCCTAGGGGAAGAGGCCGCGCGCCCAGTCGCGCATCCGGTTGAGCATGCCTGGGGTGGGGCCAGAGTCGTAACGAGCTGATTCGTATCCCTGCACCGACCGAGCGCCCCACATCAGCAGTCCGAGCGAGGTGCTGAAGGCCGGAGTGAGCAGATGATCGGTTAGCCCATCGACGCCTGATGGACCGGCAACCCGCGCCGGCGCCTGGAGCACCTCGCGCCCCAGCCTGGCTGCGCCGGCCAGCTGCGACGCGCCGCCCGTGAGCACCAAACCTGCCGGCAGCATGCCTTTGTAGCCGGCGCGCTCGATCTCCTCGCCGATCTTCTCGAACACCTCGCGCATGCGCGCCTCGATGATCTCTGCCAGCTCGAGGCGTGAGGCCGTCCATGCGTCGCCTTCGCCGATCCCCTGGACGTCGACCTGCTCTTCCTTGTCGATCGACGAGGGGTCGGCCGTTCCGTAGCGGATCTTCAGGTCCTCGGCCGCAGTGAGGCTCGTCTTCAGACCGATCGCCACGTCGTTGGTCACGTTGTTGCCGCCGAGCGGCAGCACCGCGGTGTGGAACGGCGAGCCGTCCATGAACAGCGCCAGGTCGATCGTGCCAGCGCCGAAGTCGGCCACGGCTACGCCCAGCTCTTTCTCCGTCTCTGTCAGCACGGCGTCGCCCGACGCCAGAGATGAGGCAACCAGCTCGTCGATCCGGATGTCAGCGCGCTGCACGCACTTGGTCAGGTTCTGGACCGCCGTCGCGCTGGCATGGACGATGTGCGTCTCCACCTCCAGCCGGATGGCGCTCATGCCGAGCGGATCCTTCACGCCTTCCTGGCCGTCAACGACGAAGCCGCGCGGCAGGACATGGAGCACCTCACGGTTGGAGGGAATGCTGACCGCGCGTGCCACCTCTGTGGCGCGCTCGACGTCCTCGCGGTTTACCTCGCGCCGCGCTCCGCTGACTGCGACGGCCCCGCGCGAGTTCTGGCTCTCGACGTGGTTGCCGCCGACGGCCACGATCGCCGATTCGATCCGGTAACCCGACAGGCGCTCGGCCGCCTCGCGCGCAGCGCTGATCGAGCCGACCGTCTGGTCGATGTTGATGACGACACCCTTCTTGAGCCCGGACGAGGCGAGCGACCCCTTGCCGATCACGGTCACCCCGGTTTCGCGCGTGACCTCGCCGATGATGGCCACGACCTTGCTGGTCCCGACATCGAGCGCCACGAGCACCGCTTCACGTTCCACTGCCTAAGACTTTCCTCCGCCGAGCGTGTTTCCTTCGCCGGCCTGCGGCCGGCTACGCGCGAAGCGGCTGGTCCCCAGCGTTCGCTGAGTTCCAGCCGTCACTTGTACGGCGCCGGCTGCGCTAAGCGCTTGCCTACATTCTCGCCTAAGCGGGCGGGGACGGAGGAGCGGACTCGACTGGCGTCCGTTCGGGAAGGAAGGTGCCGCATCTATCGTCGAGAGTGGCGAGGTAGATGACGGCGATGCCCTGCTCTCCAGCCTCAACACGCGCCCGCAGGCATTGCACCTGGCGGTCGATCAGATCGACCGGCCTGAGGTTCGGCGTGTAATGACCGAAGACCGCTCGCCATCCGTCGGGCTCCGCGCTGAGGACGTAGCCATCGGTGTCGTCGACCTTGAGGGACATGGTTTCGTACGCCGTGCCGATCAGCTCAGGCGTGATCGCGGCCAGCCGAAGCATCGCATCCAGCGACACCTGGTCGAGGCGGCCGCCCACCTCCAGGTCAGGCCCGAATTGATCACGGACATCGTCGACGACGGGCAGGCTGAGATCGATCGCCTCCGCTGGAGGCAGCTCGTCGAGCACGAAGCCGTCCACGTCGAGGACGAAAGCCCCTGCCGGCGTGGTGAGCACGAACGTCGGTGTTCGCTCGGTCACGCTGACCACCAGTCGGTGGGGAAGTGTCAGGTACACGTCGGCCCGCGCCACCGCGGGAAGCGCCTCCAGCGCGCGGCTCATCGAACGCGTGTCGATGCGGAAGATGTTGGGAGCGGCATCTTCGGGCAGGCTGATCGCCTGCCGGACGACATCGGGCTGCGTGTAGACCAGGCTGCTGACCTCAACGTCACTCGGGTCGAGATCGAAGGCGTGGCTGGTCAGCAGCCAGTTGACCCCGGTGGCGCTGGCGACCGCTACAAAGAACCCCAGGACGCGCCAGCGGTTGACCAGCGACATGGCTCCGCGACGACGCGGTGCCGGGCGGCGGCTCCGACCCCCGGCGATCGGCTGCCGAGTCGGTAGCCGCACCTTCAGGGCAGGTCGGCGCGGGTCAGGGCGCGGCTCGGCCGGGCAGCAGCTTGGTCGAGCGCCAACTCCACGATCTTCTCCGAGATCGAGCCGAAGTCGTAGCCACCCTCGCGACACAACACGGGAAAGAGGCTGATCGGCGTGAACCCAGGGATGGTGTTGATCTCGTTCAGGTAGAGAGTGCCGCTCTTGTCGACCAGGAAGTCGACTCGCGCGAAACCGCTGGCGCCGATGGCCAGGTAGGCGCGGCGACCGATATCGTGCACCCGCGCGCGAAGCTCGGCGTCAACCTCAGGATGATCCGTTGTCGAGGACACGCCATCGCGGTACTTGGCAACGTAGTCGTAGAACTCATGGCCAGGGAATACCTCGCCCGGCCCGTAACTCTCGACGTCCTGCTCGGAGTTGCCCAGGACGCTGAGCTCCAGCTCACGGGCGTGATCGAGGTACGCCTCGACGATGATCGACTCGCCGTAGCTGAATGCATCGGTCATCGCGCCGCCGAGATACTCCGGGTCCGCCGGCTTGTGGATCAGCGAGATCCCGACTGACGATCCCAGCCGGGTCGGCTTGACCACCAGCCGGGGGTCCGGAAGCGACTCGGCAAACTCGACCATCCGACGCTGCGCGGCAACCGGATCCCAGCCCCATTCGGCAGCCGAGACCTCCACCCAGGGCACAACCGGCATGCCCAGAGCGCCGGTCATGCGCTTGAAGATGGCCTTGTCCATGCCGATCGCCGATGCCGCGACGCCGGCTCCCGTGTACACCAATCCAGCCGATTCACATAGCGCCTGTGCAGTCCCGTCCTCGCCGAAGGGCCCATGGAGAGCGATGAACACGATCGGCAAGGGGCTCTGCGCGGCGAGCTCGTCGAGCGCGGCCGCGGCTTTCATGGGTCCCTTCGCGCCGAGCGCGGCTGGGTCGTCGTAGGCCGTTTGGGCCAGGTTCTTGTCCATGGCCGCGGCAGGGAGTTGCCACCACGCGCCCTGCAGATCGATCAGCCAGCCGTGGACCGAGTGCCCGCGCTCAACGAGCGAGGCGGCGATTGCGCGCCCTGAGACGAGCGAAACGTCGTGCTCGGCCGATGGGCCCCCGATGAGCACGGCTATGGAGATGCTGCTCATGCGTCCGGCTCCCAGCCCGACCAATCACCGGCGAAGACGATCTCAGGGACGAGCTCAATGCCGGTTTCGCTACGGACGCGGTCCCTCACCAGCTCGCCCAGGCGACGAACGTCGGACGCAGTCCCGTCCTGGTCGTTGACGATGAAGTTGGCGTGCTTCTCGCTCACCACCGCTCCGCCGACGCGAGTCCCTTTGAGCCCAAGGCGGTCGATCAGGGCGCCTGCCGACTGGCTCTCGGATGGGTTTCGGAAGAAACTGCCCGCAGAAGGCATGCCAAGCGGCTGGTGGGTCTGGCGCCATTTGCGGATCTCGTCGAGGCGCCGGCCTATCTCGTCGGACTCCGCCGGCGCCAGCTCGAAAGTCGCCCAAGTGACCACATCGGGTGAACCGGCCGCCGCGTGCTTGAGGACGCTTTCGCGGTAGGCGAGGCCGAGTCCCTCCGGATCGAGCACCTGTTCTGTGCCGTCGCTGCCCATCACTGACGCCTCGGTTAGGACCGCCCGGATGTCCGACTCGTGCGCGCCGGCATTTGCCCACACCGCCCCGCCCACGGTGCCCTGGATGGCAAGGCCGAACTCCAGACCAGACAGCCCCTCTGCGCGACAGACCGTCGCCGCCTTGGCCATCGGCAATCCTGAGTCGGCTGTCAGCCTGTTGCCCTCGAATCGAACCTGTTGGGCGCGGTTGTGGATGACCAGGCCGCGGACGCCGGCGTCACTGATGACCAGGTCGGAGCCGCGGCCTAGGACGAAATGAGGCAGGCCCCGCGAGCGAGCAAATCGGACGATCGCACGCAGTTCGAAGAGGTTGTAGATCTCGGCGAAGAGATCCGCGGGTCCTCCAACTCGCATCGTCGTGAAGCGCGACAGTGGCTCGTGACGGGAGGTCTTGACTCCGATCCGGCGCTGGATGTCCGTGCCGAGACGGGTGAGGTCTTCTTCGGTAAGCCGCTCCCCGGGTGGTTGAGCCGTTGTTGCCTGCGTCACGCGGCCGCCCGGGATATCCGTTCGATGGAGGCAGTGCTCGGCAATTCGGTCCGCTCGGCCAGGACGAGGGCAAGCTCGGCGACCGCGGCGGCCGCTCCCGGTCGGCCGAAGCCGCGAGCTGCGGCGCACATCGCATCGAGCGTCGTCCGATCCTGAAGCAGCTTCGCAGCGTCGACCAATGCCTGGGCGTCAAATTGCTCGTCGGGGACGATGCGCGCCGCGCCCGCATCGGCCAGCGCCCGAGCGTTGGCCATCTGATGGGCAGCAGCGTGCGGATATGGCACGACCACCATTGGCAACCCCAGGGCGCTGGCCTCGGCGAGCGTCGACGAGCCGGCTCGGCCCACGAGCAGGTCTGCGGCCAGCAGCGCGTCGGTCATCTCGGCGCGCAGGAAGGCGTAGGGCCGGTAACGAGCACGCTGCTCCGGAGAGAGTGCCTCGCGTCGCTTCAGGGCGGCGGCATAACCCGTTTCGCCGGTCATGTGCAGCAGGGTCGCACTCTCGACGATCTGGGGAAGTGCCTCGGCAACGGCTCGGTTCAGACGACGGACGGACTGCGAGCCTCCGAAGACGAAGAGCACCTGTGCCTCGGGGTCTATCCCGAGCGCCGCGCGCGCCGAGCCTCGGTCTCGGCCGGCGAAGGACCGGATCGGTGTCCCGGTGACGTAGCAGGGTCCGGGCAGCCGCGCACACGTCTCGGCGAAGCTGACCGCCAGGGCGCGGGCAAGCCGCGCCGTGGCCCGAACACTGCGGCCGGGTACGAGATTGCCTTCCCACATCAGGCTCGCTACACGAAGCGTGGCGGCCGCCGTGACAACCGGAATGGCCACGTAGCCGCCGGTGGTGAAGATCACGTCGGGGCGCCAGCGGGCCAGGTAGGCAGCCACCTGTGGAACGGAGGCGCCCAGTCGAAGAGGATCAAGAACGGTGTGCGCGGACATGTCGACCGTTCGCAACGAGCGCAGCAGCATGCTGTCGTACTGCATGCCCTCGGCCGCAACGATGGCCGACTCGAGTCCCCGGTGACCACCGAGCCAACGAAATTCGGCGTCAGGCACCCGCTCGCGCAGGGACCGCGCGACGGCCAGCGCGGGGTACACGTGGCCGCCTGTGCCACCGGCGGCGATCAGGATCCGCATCGTTGAAGGTTCCTCGGGGAAGCGTCTCGCGTGAGATCGAGAGCAGGATACCGACGGCGGCGAACGAGACCAGTAGTGACGAGCCACCGGCCGAAAGGAATGGCAGCGTGATCCCGGTAATGGGCAGGAGCACGACCACGACGGCGATGTTGATGAAGGCCTGCAGCGCGAGCCACGCCGTGATGCCGGTAGCGAGCAACGCGCCGAAGGTATCCGGGGCGCCCAGCGCGATGCGCAGCCCGCGGTAGGCGAACAGGAGATAGAAGCCGATCACCGCCAGCCCGCCGATGAAGCCAAGCTCCTGAGCGACAACGGCGAACACGAAGTCGTTCTGGGCGTTCGGTAGCGACAGCGCGCCGGGCTGGCCGCTCTCGCCGAGGCCGATGCCCAACACTCCGCCCGTGCCAAGCGCGAGAAGTCCCTGGACGGTGTGAAAGCCGATCCCCTGCGGATCCAGCCACGGATCGAGGAAGGCCTGGACACGCGCCATCTGGTACGTGCTGTGGGTCACCACGAAGGCCACAATCGCGAGGCCAACAGGAGTCACCAACGCCAGCTGCCAGAGGCTGCCGCCGGCGACGAAGAACATCGTGAAAGCGATCAGGGTGAGCACACCGGTCGTGCCCAGGTCGGGCTCGAGCAGCACGAGGCCGAGGATGGGTCCGGCAATGAAAAGGAACGGCACCAAGCCGTCGACCAGAGAACTTGCCCGCGCGCCCTTGCGGGTCAGCCAGTGCGCCAGATAGACCACCAGCGCCAGCTTGGCGAACTCCGCCGGGTGCATCCGAGGCAACGGACCGATCTCAAGCCAGCGCGTCGAGCCAGCGACCTCGATCGGCTTCAGCGGGCCGATCGTCGGCAGCAGAACCAAGATGAGCAGGACCAAGGCACACAGGTATGCGGGGACAGACACGAGCCTCAGATATCGGTAGTCCAGGCGCATGAACACGACCATCACAATCGCGCCCATGACGGCCCAGAACGCCTGGGGTCCGACAACCGCGAAGGGGTCGCGTGTGCTGCCCAGTAGTGCGTCGAGACCGGAGGTCGAATAGACCATGAGCAGGCCCAACGACGCCAGGGCCACAACGCTGAACAGGAGCAGATAGTCCGGCTCGTGACGCTCGCGCTGCGGACCACGGAACGTCCTCACGGCAGCCGACTGGGTCTTGCGCGCAGCGGTCATTTGCCCCTCCCCTGCGCCAGTTGACGGACGGCATCTTTGAAGTCCCGACCGCGCGCAGCGTAGTCGACGAACATGTCGAAGCTGGTCGCCGCGGGGCTGAGCAGGACCGTCGCGCGGCCGCGGTCGTGGCGAAGCTCGCGCGCGATCGCGTAGCCACGGCTGACTGCGTCAGCCATGTCCGTCGCACGCTCGACGCGTGACAGGCCGGCGCGCGTGAACAGCGCTTCCATCTCCGTCGCCGTCTCGCCGATGAGCACCGCCGCCGCGGCGCGCTCTGCGACCACTGCCGCGAGGTCGTCGAGCGGCACGTTCTTGGTTCGTCCGCCAGCGATCAGTACCAACGGCGCGTCGAAGCTGCGCAGCGCGGCGATGACCGCGTCCGGCTGGGTGCCCTGTGAGTCATTGATGAATGTGACGCCGTCGATGGTGGCGACGCCCTCGAGGCGGTGCTCAACGCCGGTGAACCCTGCGACGGCTCTGCGAATGCCATCGGGCGCGATGCCGAAGAGCAGGCCGACCGTAACTGCCGCAAGCACGTTGCTGGTGTTGTGGGCTCCGGGAATGAGCACCTCGCCGAGGGGCAAGATGCGGCCGCCCGGCCCGGTTGCGGCACTTCCACCGCCAACGCTGGTCAGCCGAACGACGCCGTCGGCCACGATCCAGCCGTCGCGCACGCCCACGCCGGCGGGGAGTGGCTCACTGCGCCGGTAGAAGACGGCCGGCGCGGCGCTGGCGGTGGCAAATGCGGCGTTGATGGGATCCTCGGCGTTGAGGACGAGGCGACCGTCGACGGGCGCCAGCTCGGCGAGCCGTCGTTTGGCTGCGCGATAGGCCTCGAGCGTCCCATGCCGGTCCAGGTGATCACTCGTCACGTGTGTGTAGACGCTGACATCTGTGCCAACCGAAATTGTCGGCAGCTGCAGCTCAGAGAGCTCGACGACCACCCGATGCTTGCTCGTCAGCTCGGGCAGGCGCTCCACGAGCGGGATACCTATGTTGCCGCCGAGGATGCTCGGTGCGCCGCCCTCCCCCAGGACCGCGGCGATGAGCGAGCTGGTGGTGGTCTTGCCCTTCGTCCCGGTAACACCGACTGTCGTGGCCGGGTTGAGGCGCAGGAATAGGTCGATCTCGCTGACGACCGGCACGGAACCCGCGCTCTCGACCTCCGCCAGCGCGGCGCGCAGCCGTGGCTCGGTCGTCGGGAAGCGGCTGTTGATCGATGGCGATGTCGCGATCATGGCCTGGCCGGCAAGAACTGCGGCCGGATCGACGTCTGGGCCCACCATCAGCCGTACGGGACGGGCTTCGAGCTTGGCCACCTCGGTGCCGAGACCCGCCTCCGGCCGCGCGTCATAGACAGTGACCAGGGCGCCCTGATCGGCCAGAAAACGGGCCAGGGCCAAGCCACTGCGGGCCAGCCCGAGCACCGCCACCGGCCGTCCCGAGAACGAATCCAGCCTCAGCTGCTCGAGGTCGATCGGCGCCGACTTCTCGGCCGTCATGGTCACAGGACCGGCGCGTAGGTCGAGAAATAGAACGTCACGCCGAGCAGCGCCGCAAGCACGCCGACGATCCAGAAGCGCATGGTGATCTTCTCTTCGTCCCAGCCGGCGAGCTCGAAGTGGTGATGGAGCGGCGCCATGCGGAAGATGCGCCGGCCGGTGAGCTTGAAGCTCGCGATCTGGAGGATGTCCGAGCCCACCTCCAACACGAAGATGATCCCGATCAGCGGGAGGAGCAGGATCTGGCCCGTGATGAGGCCGATCACGGCCAGGGTCGCCCCCATGGCCAGGGCGCCCGAATCGCCCATGAACACCTGCGCCGGGTGAACGTTGAACCACAGGAAGCCGAGCAGGGTCCCGATCAACAGCGCGCACAGGATGGCGAGGTTCTGCTGCCCGGCAAGCAGGGCGATGATCAGGTAGGCGACGAAAGCGAAGATGAGCGTGCCGCCAGCCAGACCGTCGAGACCGTCGGTGAAGTTCACTCCGTTGGTGGTGGCGACGATCGCGAAGGCGGCGAAGATTACGTACAGCCACGGCGCGATGGGAACATCACCCACGAACGGGACGGTTACCGCGGTGATGGCATACGTGCTCTGGATCTGGAAAGCGATCGCGCCCGCAACGACGACCTGCCACAGCAGCTTCTGCCTGATGCGAATGCCCTCACCGGTGGTCGAGTTCAGGTAGTCGTCTGCCGCTCCCAGCAGTCCGACAACGATCAGGGTCAGCAGCGGCGCGATGGTCTGTGGGCCCAGGAAATCGCCGTCGGCAATGAAGTGGAACAGCAGTGAGGAAGCGGCGACGACGGCGATCATCAGCACCCCGCCCATCGACGGCGTCCCTTCCTTGACCATGTGCGAGCCAGGCCCATGGACCCTGATGCGCTTGCCAAAGCCAAGCCGGCGCAGCAGCAGGATGAACGGCGGCATCAGGATCACGACCAGCGCGAAAGCGAGGAGGATCGCCTGGACGAGCGGCGCGGCGATGCTCACTCGACGGGCGCCTTCATGTGGCGCGCGGCTTGCTCGAGGACCGGCAGGAACTCCTCCATGGCCGCGCCGCGCGAGCCTTTGATCAGCACCATGTCACCTGGCCGCAGGCGTTGCCCGAGGTCACGCATCACCGCATCTCGGTCTTCGGCGAAGTCGTACGGCCCAATGGCAATTACGAGGTCGGCGGCCAGTCGCGCGTAGCGCTCGATTCGTCGGTGCTCAGCTTCACTGGTTTCGCCGAGCTCGAGCATCTCGCCCAGGATCGCAATCCGCCGATCGGCCCTGTCGAAGCTTGCCAGAAGGTCCAGCGCGGCGATCATCGAATCGGGACTCGCGTTGTAGCTGTCGTCCAGGACCACGATCGACCCGTAATTGACAATCGTCGTCCGATGAGGTGCGCGCCACGGCCGGGCGAGTCCGCGAGCAATCGTCGGCAGGTCCATGCCCAGCCCGATTGCGACTGCCGCCGCCGCAAGCGCGTTATGCACGCTGTGCCGGCCGAGGGCGGGCGACGTTACGTCGACGGCATCACCGCCCGCGCGAAGTTCGAAAATCATCCCGTCGGCAGCGGCGGAAAGGACATGTTCCGCACGGACGTCGGCCGCGGCGTCGAAACCGTATGTCAGCAAGTTGACGTCAGCGGCCAATGACTCGGCCATTCGGGCGACGCGGGGATCATCCGCATTCAGGACAGCCGTGCCGCCGGAGGCCAATGCGTCGACCAGCTCGCGCTTGCCCCGCTCGATCTCGTCGATCGATCCGGCCCGGGAGAGATGGGTTCCGCGAACGGCAGTCACTACGCCTATCAACGGGCGCGCCAATTGAGCGAGCACCTTTATGTCCCCGGGCTCGTACATGCCCATCTCCAGCACCGCGACCTGGTGTTCGGGCCCGAGGCGGAGGAGGGTCAGGGGCAATCCGATCTCGTTGTTCTCGTTGGCCGTGTTGCGCAGCACGTTCCAGCGCTCGGAAAGCACCTCGGCGATCTGCTCCTTAGTCGAAGTTTTGGCGAGCGACCCAGTAACGCCCACGACGACGGGCTCGAACCGGTTGCGCCACCCTGCGCCAGCCTGTTGCAAGGCAAGGAGGGTGTCGTCGACCGCGATCACAGACGCATCCGCGACGTTGTGAGTCGAGATGTCTTCGGTGACGACGAGCGCGGCCGCGCCACGTTGTGCCGCGTCGGCGACGAACCGATGGCCATTCGTTCGTTCGCCCGGAAGAGCGAAGAATGCATTGCCGGGGACGACACGCCGGGAATCGACGGCACCGCCACGAATCGGAAGGCTGCCCTCACGCAAGACGGTACCGTTGATGGTCCGCGCCAAGGACGCTGCATCGAAATCGACGCTTGCGCCGGCGCCTCGGATCCGATCAGCCAAGATCGCAGATCCTACCCGCAGGGACTCTCGGTCGGCTGGGCGAGCTTCCCGCACGGCCACGCCTAGCGCTCGCGGTCACGAGCGGGAACCACCGCAGAGTCGGGCGGGTAGGTCGGAAGCGGCAGCGGGGTTTCCGTGCCGCCAAGTGGTGGGATCTCGAGCACGGAAATTGTGTCCAGAGCGACGCGCCGGAACAGCTCGTTCGAAGACATCTCGAGCGTCATGCCCCAGTTGCGCTCGACACGGGGCTTGGTGTCATGAATGCGAACGAGGATGACTGCCTCGGGCTGCTCAGCCCCGACAAAGCCGACGAAGGTGTGGTTGTAGCTGTCCGCCATCCAATCGCCCGCGCGCTGGTCCCAGATCTGCGCGGTCCCGGTCTTGCCGCCAACCACATACCCGGGGATGAGGGTTTCATCCGCGTAATGAGGCCCGGCCTCGACAACGTGCACCATCAGCTGGCGAAGCAGGGCCGAGAGGTCGGACTCCATGATCTGTTGGCCTTCGGCAACCACTTCCTCGTCGCCGAGTGCGGCGATCAGGTGGGGCACGGGTAGCCGGCCGCCGTTGACCATCGCACTGAAGCCGGTCGCAAGCTGCAACGGCGTGACCGCGACTCCCTGTCCGAAGGCCCGGTTTACGAGGTCGATCTGTTGCCAGGGATGCAGCGCCGGGTCGGCCACGATGCCACTCGACTCGTTGCCCAGCTCGATGCCCGTTGTGCGCCCGATACCAAGTCGCTGCCACATGTTGTAAAGGACGGATGCACCCTCGTCAGTCGTTTCACCGAGGCTCAACGCTACCCGTCCGGTACCCACGTTTCGCGAGCGGGCGATGATGTCCGCGAATGGAATCACTCCGGCAGTGCCGAAATCGCCGTTGCGCACCTCGTTGGGACCCAGGCGTAGCACCTTCGCGTCGGCAACGGGGGTCTGCAAGGTCACGACGCCCGCTTCGAGGGCGGCGGCTGCGGTGAACATCTTCATGACCGAACCGGGCTCGTAGACTTGACTGACGATCGGGTCGGCGAAAAGCTCCGGCGCGATCTCGGCCGTGTTGGCGTAGTCGTTCGCGTCGTAGCCCGGAACCGACGCCCAGGCCAAGATCGCCCCCGTGTATGGGTCCATCACCAGCCCGGTGACGCGCGGCGCGCGATCGGCTACCCACGCCGCGTAAAGCTCTTTCTCGAGGCGCAGCTGGAGGCTGGCATCGATGGTCAGGGCCACCTGGCCGCCGGTCTCCGGCAACGCCAGCGCATCGGCCGATAGGTCGGCGGTGGCCCCACTGGCGCCGGCCAGGAGGTCCTGTCCGTATTGCTCGATCCCGTAGCTTCCCTGGCCGTCTTCGGTTACGAACCCGAGCAGCTGACTGGCCAGTGTCGTGTCGGGCGACCCACCGTCGTTGGGATAGAAGCGGAGCGGCTGCGGCTCGAGCTTGAGCTTGGCCAGCGATTCGTCGCGCAACCCCTCCCGTACCAGGTCGCTCTGCTCAATGGTCAGCCGACGTGCGACGACGGTGTACGGAACCGGGAGCTTGAAGGTCTCAACGAGCTGGTTCATCGCGCCGCCGTCCAGGTCGAGGATGGCGCCCAGTCGTCGCGCGACGTCGGCCCGATCCGCAGCGGGCAACAGGTCCGGGTAAGCCACCAGCCGGTCACGGTATGCGGTCGTCGCTAGAACGATTCCGCGGCTATCGACGATCTCGCCGCGCTTGGTCTGGGTCTCGGCGGTATCGGCTGCCTGCTGGCCCGCCAGACGGCGGAGGTCGTCGCCCTGACCGATCTGCCAGTACGCCAGGCGAAGCACGAGCGCGCCCGCAAATAGGCCCAGGAAGCAGAGCAGGAGTATCAGCCTGGCGCGGCTGTCGGTCCGACCGAGCATCGGTCAGCGGGCTGGCAATCGAATCCTGGTTTCGAGCTGATCTAGCCCGATCCGCTGAGCCCGATCGAGGACGGTTGCCTCCGTACCCCAGCGAAGCACGCTCGTCTCCATGGTCTGGACCTGGCGCGCGAGGTCGTCGCGCTCGGCGATCAACCCATCGATCTCGTAGTTGGTCGCCGCTACCTGGATCGTCTGGGCGACGTAGATGAGCCCGACGACCAGCGCGACGAGCACAAGTGCGATTAGTGCCCCGAACGGCTGCGCCCGTCGGCCCGCGCGAGCGGGGTTCGAGATCCTGCGTCGGCGCGAAGCCGTGATCGAGTGCGCTCCACCGCGCGGCTGGACTCGGGGATTGACACGGATGGCCCCGGCCATCGGCCGGGCCCCCTGGAGGACGGTCATATCTGGGCGCCCCCGTAGCCATCCGAGGCCGCAGCGGACGGGCGTTCGTCGTCCAGCTCAGCGACGTGCCAGTCGTCGGTGACGGAGAGCTCGTTGACGGTCAGCTCGTTGACCGCCATGTGGTTTTGCCAATCACCCGGCTGCCGCGTCTCGGAGCGGCGCTCGCGGACCTCGTGCTGGCGGCGGCCGTAGTTGCGGCGTCGGGCGGCATTGTGGCGGCGGCTCATCTGGCCCTCCTCATGCGGCCAACCTGCGCGCGGAGCGCAGCAAGGCGCTACGCGACCTGGGGTTGCGCTCGATTTCCTGTTCTGTTGGGCGGCGCGGCTGTGTACCCACCAGGGCCAGGCGCGGCAATCGGCCACAGATGCAAACCGGCAGCTCGGGTGGACAGGTGCAGCCGCGGCGCTCCGCAGCGATGAAACGCTTGACGATCCGATCCTCGAGCGAGTGATAGCTGATCACCGCCAGCCGGCCACCTTCGCCGAGCACGTCAACGGCCGCCTCGAGCGCCCTGGGAAGCGTCTCGAGCTCGCGGTTGACCGCGATGCGCAGCGCCTGGAAGACGCGCGTGGCAGGATGCACCCGTCGCCGACCGCGTGGCGGTGCCGGAGCGGCCTCGGCGACGATGTCGGCCAGTTGCGTGCCCGTCTCGATGGGCTCGCGCGTCCGGGCTGCAACGACCGCCCTGGCGATGCGTCGCGCATGGGGCTCCTCCCCATACCGGCGGAACAGATCGGTCAGCCCCTGCTCGTCCAGCTCCGCGATCAGGGCCCTGGCGGGCACTCCGCGACTGGTGTCGAATCGCATATCCAGCGGCCCTTCCGCGCGAAAGCTGAATGCGCGGCTCTCGTCGCCCAGCTGATTTGAGCTGAGACCGAGGTCGAAGAGGACCCCGTCGGCCGGAACGAAGCCACTTTCGTCGGCCGCGGTGGCGAGCTCTTCGAAGTTCCCCTGCCGGAGAGTCACGCGATCGCCGAAGCGGGCGAGCCGCGCCTGCGTTCTGGCGATGGCCGCCTGATCGGCATCTAGGCCGAGCAGGCGGCCATCAGGAGAATTGGCCTCCAGGACCCGCAAGGAGTGCCCTCCGCTGCCAACGGTTGCATCTATCTGGAGGCTGCCCGGAGCTGGTGCAAGAGATTCCAAGACCTCTTCCACCATCACAGGCAGGTGCCCTTCCTCCATTTCCACGGCCGTCGGCAACGGTCTCTGCTTGCCCTGGAGG
>JBPCLD010000120.1:0-3943 GCA_051003655.1 Candidatus Limnocylindrales bacterium
CCTCGACGCGCTGTTCCCGGGTATGGAGATCGTCGAGCACCACCTGTTCCGGGTCACCCGCAACGCGGACCTATCGATCGAGGAGGAAGAGGCGCCGGATCTGCTGATGGCCATCGAGGAGGAGCTCCGGAAGCGTCGCTTCGGCAAGGTAGTGCGCCTCGAGATCGAGCGCTCGATGCCTCACTCGACGCGCGCCCTCTTGATGCGCGGCCTCCAGATCGAACCGGAGGACGTGTACGAGATCTCGGGCATGCTCGATCTGAGTGCGCTCAACCTCATCGCCGACCTGGACGTTCCCACGCTTCACTACGAGGCCTGGAAGCCGGTCGTGCCACCAAGGCTTGCGGCTCCGGACCCGGACGACGAAGCCGACGTGTTCGGGGCCATTCGTCAGGGCGACGTCCTTGTCCACCATCCGTACGAATCGTTTGCCGCATCAGTCGAGCGGTTCATCGAGCAGGCCGCCGAGGATCCCGACGTCCTGACGATCAAGCAGACGCTCTACCGCACGAGCGGCGATTCGCCGATCGTCGCGGCGCTGATCCAGGCCACGGAGGCAGGCAAACAGGTCGTCGTGCTGGTCGAGATCAAGGCCCGCTTCGACGAGCGCGCCAACATCGTCTGGGCGCGTGCGCTGGAACGCGCCGGCGCCCACGTCGCCTACGGTCTGGTGGGTCTGAAGACGCACTCGAAGCTCGCCCTGGTCGTGCGTCGCGAAGGTCGTGGCCTGCGGCGGTACGTCCATGTCGGCACCGGCAACTACAACCACAAGACGGCACGGCTTTATGTCGACCTCGGGATGCTCACCGCCGATCCGGAGCTGGGCGCCGACGTGACCGACCTGTTCAACCTGCTGACCGGCCACTCGCGCCAGAAGCGCTACCGCAAGCTCCTGGTGGCGCCGACAACTCTCCGCCCCGCCATCGTCGACCTGATCAATGGAGAGCGCGAACGACAGCGCAGTCACGGCGACGGGCGGATCGTTATCAAGTGCAACGCGGTCGTCGATCCGCCGATCATCGCCGCGCTCTACAAGGCCAGCGCGGCCGGCGTTCAGATCGATCTGATCGTGCGCGGAATGTGCTCTGTCAGGCCGGGCCTTCCCGGGTTCAGCGAGACGATCCGCGTCCGCTCGATCGTCGGCCGCTTCCTCGAGCATTCGCGCATATTCGTGTTCGGCAGCGGTGAGCGCGAGCGTTTCTACATCGGCTCGGCGGACATCATGGAACGCAACCTCGACCGTCGCGTCGAGGCGGATGCCCCGGTCACTGATCCCGAGAACCAGACCCGGCTGCGGACCATCATCGACATCATGCTGGCCGACGACCGGCGGGCATGGCAGCTCGATTCGACCGATCGCTGGCGGCGAGTCGAGGAGCTGGTCGACAAGCCCCGCGGCCTCGACACATTCGAGGCGCTGATGGCGTTGGCCCGGACGCATTCGTCCGTCACCTGACTCTCTCAACCGCATCTCGTTCGGGCGAAGAGCTCGAGCTGAAGTATTCGATCGACGACGCGTCCGCTGTGGAGGCGTGGATCGATGGCGCCTTTCCACCGCTGCCGGACCAGGCATGGCGCACGTTCACGATCACCGATCGCTATTTCGAGGCAGCCGACGGCGCCCTGTCTGCAGCGGGCTACGGTGCCCGGCTGCGCAAAGCGGGCCGGCGGACGACGCTCACGTTAAAAACCGACATCGAGGTCGAGGGTGCGCTCCATCGCCGGATAGAGCTTGAGGGATCCGCCACTCAGCAGCTGTCGCCCCACGAATGGCCCCAGAGCGAAGCCCGCGATCGGCTAGTCGAGCTCGTCGGCGAGACGAGATTGGTCGAGCGCTTCGTCGTCCGCCAACGGCGCCGCGAGCGCGAGATCCGGGTCGGTGGCGCACTCCTTGTCGTGTCAATGGATACCGGCGTCGTGCGCGTGGCAGGCGTGGAGGCGGGGCGCATCTCACAGCTCGAGTTCGAGCGTCGCAGCGGGCGACGAGCGACCCTGCAGCGCGTCGGGATGGCAATGCAAAAGAGCGGGTTGGGACGGGCCGACTCGAGCAGCAAGCTGGCCACCGCCGCCAGGATGGCCGACGCGGTAAGCCGAGTCAGCGCCGGCGATATGTTTGCCGAGGCCGGCCGCAAGGTCCTCCGACGACATCTGCTGCGAATGCTCGACCGCGAGATCGGCACGCGCCGAAGTGATGAGCTGGCACTCAAGCAGATGCGCGTCGCCACGCGTCGGCTGCGCGCCACCTGGCGCGTCTTTGACGATGGCTTCAAGGGCTCGGCACAGCGCGCCTTTCTGGGTCAGCTGCGGCGAATAGGGCAGACACTCGGCGCCGTGCGCGACCTGGATGTGCTCCTCGCGAGCCTGCCCGCCGATCCTCGGCTATCCCCGCTCGCCGACCATTGGCGCGGGCGGCGGCGGGCCGCGTTCGATGAGCTACTCAAGCTGCTCAGCTCGAAGGGTTACCGCCGCTTCGTCGAGCGGATGCTCGACTTCACCGCCACGCCAGGCGACGGTGTCACCGAGCGCCTCGCGGACGCACGGGTGGCAGATGTCGCGCCCGTGGCACTGCGCGGTGCGGTCGACCTGATGCTGGCCGCTGGCGCACTCGCGGCCGACAGTGAGGATCTTGAGGCGTGGCACGCCTTGCGTATCGAGGGCCGCCGGCTGCGCTACTCGGTCGAGGCGTTTGCCGACGTGCTGGCCGAGAAACCCACCAAAGACATCCTGCGCCGCGTCACGCGGCTCCAGGATCGGCTCGGTGCGATGCAGGACGCGGTCGTCGCCACCGAAGCTGCCGCGAGCTGGCTCGATGAGCAGGGCGGGGACGAAACCGCGGCCGTGCGGACGGCCGTCGAGAAATACTTGGCCACACGAAAGGCTGAGATCGCCGCGAGCCGTGACGGCTTCGCCGCCCCGTGGCGCGGCCTCTCCGGGGTCACTTTCGAGCGTCTATTCGACCGCGCGCTGGCCGGCCTGGGAGACGCGAAGCGCTAACCAAGCGTTAACTCGGCGCTAATCAGCCGACTACTTTCGGTCTGCACGATCGGCTGAATGGCCACACCTGCCTCATTCGTCGATCCTGGGATCGGCA
This sequence comes from Candidatus Limnocylindrales bacterium, assembly GCA_051003655.1. Taxonomy (GTDB): domain Bacteria; phylum Chloroflexota; class Limnocylindria; order Limnocylindrales; family CSP1-4; genus JALYGJ01. Next base: position 3,092 of record JBPCLD010000120.1, read on the forward strand.
CACCAGAAAGTGCCGAGAAACGGGCGATAGACAAGCTCGTCCTGGCGCCGACGAGATTCCATCCCGGCGTCGACGTACACGACGTGAGCGCGCGCGTCGTGTCCGACAGCGGACTCTTCCGTCGACTCCTGGCGCGTTCGCGGCTGGCGCTCGTGGTGATCTTCGCGCCGCCCGCGACGCGGCAGGACCTTGAGGCCGTTGTCCGCGAGAGGAAGCGGCGTACCGGGATGCGCGCCGTGCTGGTCGACGAGCCCACGTCGGTCAGCGAACGCCTGGCCGCCCTGCGGTCCGGGTTCGACGAGGCGATGGGCGCCGACATTGATGGCCGCGAATTGCTCGGCCGCCTGGCGCTGCTAGCCGATGACGCTCGCGGCGTTCGTTCGGCTCCGCCGATCCCGATCTCCGCGGACGTGGTCCTCGATCCTGCTGCCCGCGAGCTGCGAGTTCGCGGCCAGCGAATCCACCTGCGTCCACGCGAATGCGCCCTGCTCGAAGTCTTCGCCCGGCACCCGGGTCAGACCTTCTCGCGTGAGCAGTTGCTCGAGGCGGTGGGCGCCGGAACCTCTCAGCACCGCGTACGCACAATCGATGTCCACATCCGCTGGCTGCGCGAAAAGCTCGGTGCCGAGGGAGCGCTCCCGCAGCAGCTTGTCACCGTCCGAGGCATCGGCTACCGCTTCGAGCCTCCTCCCAGAGTCGGCCGCGCGGATGCATCGTTAACGAGACGTTAACGATGCGCCAACGGTCCGTTGATCGAGGCTCCCGACCCTGAGCGGGTAACTGTCCACCATCAGAGGAGACCTAACGCGTGAACATGAGGTTCGCCAGTTTGGCGATTGCAGCAGGGCTGTT
>JBPCLD010000121.1:0-9406 GCA_051003655.1 Candidatus Limnocylindrales bacterium
GCGCCGCTCGGTCGAGGAATCCGTACGCCATCTCGCCCGACGAACCAAGGTGCCCGGCTTTCGTCCGGGCAAGATTCCGCGCCCTGTTCTCGAGCTCGCGCTGGGCATCCGACGCGACGATCCATCGGGGCCTAACCCTCTCTACGACGACGCCAAGGAACACCTCTTCGAACACTCGGTGATCGACGCGCTGCGCGAGAGTGAGCTCGACGTCATTAGCATTCCGGCGCCGGAGTGGCTGACGTTCGAGGAGGATGGCGGAGCCTCGTATCGGGTGACGCTGCCACTTCGCCCGACCGTCAAGCTCGGCGCTTACAGCGACTACCCATTCGGCATCGCGATCGACACGATCGACGACGCATCAGTAGACAAGGTCATCGTGCAGCTGCGCGACCAACAGGCGTCGCTGGTCCCGGTTGAGGGCCGCGGCGCCGCGGACGATGACTACGCGGTCATCCGGTTCGTCGGACGCAGGGGCGGCGAGCCGATCGAGGGCGCGCAAACCGATCGCATGCCACTGATCATCGGCCGGGAGCGATTCGTGCCCGGGTTCGAAGCACAGCTCATCGGCCTACGCGAGGGCGACGATAAGACCTTCGCTCTGACCTTTCCGGCCGACTACCCCGACCAGGAGCTGGCGGGCAAGAACGCCGAATTCGAGGTCACCCTCCTGGAGCTGCGCGAAAAGCGGATGCCCGATGCGGACGACGAGTTCGCGCGCAGCCTCGGGGCATACGAGGACCTGGCTCAGCTGCGCACCGAAATCGTGCGTCGCCTCGAGCGCAACGCGCTGGATCGGGCACGGCATGTCTTCGCCGACCGCATCATCGAGTTCTCCGTAGCCAACGCGACGCTCGAGCTGCCTGACCTGCTCATCGAGCGCGAGCTCGAGGTGATGCTCGACGAGCTCGGCGTGCGGCTGGCCGAGCAGGGCATCGGGTTCGAGGATTACCTGCGCGCCACGGAGCGCGACCAGGAGAAGCTGCTGGCGGAGTTCCGCCCCGATGCCGAGCGCCGAGTCAAGACCCTGCTCGTGCTGTCCGAGATCGCCGAGCGTGAGAACATCGAGGTGACCGACGACGAGCTGGACGTCGACCTTGCACGATCGCGCGAGCGCTACGCAGACAATCAGCGCCTCGTCTCATACCTGGAGTCGGCTCGCGGTCGCGCCTACACGCGCTCGCTCCTCCGCCGCTCGAAGACGGTGGAGACGCTCATCGATCGTTGGATCGACCAACATCCGGAGTTCAAGCACGTGCAGCACCTGCACGATCCGCAGGACGAAGGTGAGCAGCCGCTCGGCGGTGGCACGCCGGAGGCCAGTGGAGCCCGAAGGGCTGCCGCGAAGACAAAAGCTGTCTCCAGGTCCAAGAAAGGAAGTCGCTGATGCTCGTCCCGATGGTCATCGAAAGCTCGAGCCGGGGTGAGCGTGCCTACGACATCTACAGCCGGCTGCTCAAGGACCGGATCATCTTCCTCGGCGATGCGATCGAAGACCACATGGCGAACCTGATCATCGCCCAGCTGCTCTTCCTCGAGGCCGAAGACCCGGAGCGCGACATCTCCCTGTACATCAACTCGCCCGGCGGCGTGGTGACGGCCGGGCTGGCCATCTACGACACGATGCAGTACCTGCGCGCACCGGTATCGACCATCTGCATCGGCATGGCCGCGTCACAGGCGGCCGTCCTGCTTGCCGCGGGGGCGAAAGGCAAGCGCTACGCGTTGCCCAACAGTCGGATCATGATCCACCAGGGATCGGGCGGCTTCCGCGGCAACACGCCGGACATCTTCATCCAGGTCAAGGAGCTCGAGTCGCTCATCCAGCTGAACCACGAGATCCTCGCTCGCCACACGGGCCAGACGGTCGAGAAGATCACTCGCGACACCGAACGGGACTACTTCATGTCCCCCGAAGAGGCCAAGGGGTATGGCATCATCGACGAGGTATATGCGGCGCCGGACAAGTCGCTGATCAGCGAGGCCAAATCGAAGGGCATGCTGGGCGGCGAGGGTGGCGCCGCGGCACTGGACGAGGACAGCGGCCCAAAGCCCGCCAAGGGGTGAGGGTCGAGACGGAGGTTTCGACCGCCGGATGAGCACAACGGGCAGCAAGGGCACCAAGGTTCCCTACCGCTGCAGCTTCTGTGGCAAGAGCCAAGAGCAGGTCCGCAAGCTGATCGCGGGCCAGGGCGTCTATATCTGCGACGAGTGCATCAACCTCTGCCAGGAGATCATCGAAGAGGAGATGCTCGAGACGCCGCGCGCCAAGCCGGCGCAGACGAAGCTGCCCAATCCGCGCCAGATCAACTCGGCGCTCGACCAGTACGTCATCTCGCAGGACCGTGCCAAGAAGGTCCTGTCGGTCGCCGTCTACAACCACTACAAGCGCGTCGGCGCGGGGCACCTCGTCGACAAGGTCGAGCTCCAGAGGTCGAAGGTGATGCTGGTCGGGCCGACCGGCTCGGGCAAGACCCTGCTCGCGCAGACACTGGCCCGCGTGCTGGATGTACCGTTCTGCATCGCTGACGCCACGTCGCTGACCGAGGCCGGCTATGTCGGTGAAGACGTCGAGAACATCCTGCTCCGATTGATCCAGGCGGCCGACTTCGACGTCGCCCGAGCACAGCGCGGGATCATCTACATCGACGAGATCGACAAGATCGCGCGCAAATCGGACAACCCATCGATCACGCGCGACGTGAGCGGGGAGGGGGTCCAGCAGGGCCTGCTCAAGATCCTCGAGGGCACGGTTGCCAATGTTCCTCCGCAGGGCGGCCGCAAGCACCCGCACCAGGACTTCATCCAGATCGACACCACCAACATCCTGTTCATCTGCGGCGGCGCCTTCGAGGGGCTCGACAAGATCGTCGAGGAACGCGTCGGCAAGCGGACAATGGGCTTCGGCTCGCAGGCGCAGACCGCGCGCGACAAGCGGGCCCAGATCCTCGAGTTCCTGATGCCAGAGGATCTGCTCAAGTTCGGCCTCATTCCTGAATTCGTGGGCCGGCTGCCGGTCATCGTGTCGCTATCGGCACTGACCCAGCACGACCTGATGCGCATCCTGATCGAGCCCAAGAACGCGATCACCCGCCAGTTCCAGAAGTTCCTCCAGCTCGACAAGGTGGAGCTCCACTTCACGCCGGGAGCCATCGAGGCTGCGGCCGAGCTTGCCCTGAACCGGAAGACCGGCGCACGGGCGCTACGCTCGATCGTCGAGGAATCGTTGCTCGAGGTGATGTTTGACATCCCCGAGCGCACCGACGTCCGCAAATGCATCATCACCGAGGAGACGATCCGCTCCGGCCGAGCACCGCTGCTGCTGACCAAGGCCGAGATCGACCGCGGCGTGGACGAGAACAACTACGCCGACCTGGAGCGCCCCAGCGCATAGCGCCACGCCACGCCCTCCTTCGCCTCGACGGCTGCCATGCGCTCGCCGCATTCCTTCGCCTCGGCGCTGAACCCCGGGCCAGGCCGCTTTTCCTCAGAGGTTCATATTGCGAACGCGATGGCCCCACATATGTGGGAAAGAGGCTTGGCTAGAGTGTTGAGCTGTCCCGATTGGAAACTTCTGAGAGAAACCAGATTCCCCGCAGCGGAGCCACCGGGTTGCGGAGCCATGCCCTGACCTCCCGACTTCGCGCCGGGTAGACACTCGCCATCGTCATCGCGTGGCGAGCCACGATTCGCCGCACGGTCATCTCGTTCGGAACAATCAGGATCCTCCCAACGACACGGGGCCTCCAACCCAAGCGGTCAAAGGTGATCTTTGGGGCGAGCCGCTCCTTCACGTCGAGCATCCGGTTCGTTTCCTCGAGCGAGCCGAGGGCACTCTTGATCTCGCGGACGGCGATCGCGCGCAGCGGTTTGTTGCTGCCGAGGAGGTCGATCGATCCCCGTTCGCCGAACTCCGAGAACGTCACTTCTGAGTGCGGCTGCCACTCACGACGAACAAGCACTTGTGCCGCTCGCTCCAACAAGCGGGCGTGTCTTTCATCCAGCAAGCGGTCAGCGGATGCGCCGTTTACCCAGGCGCTCAGTTTCAGGCGCCCGCCCGATGCGTCGAAGAGGCGGCGCACGCGCTCGACTGCCACCTGCCCAGCATCGCCCGCCTCTACTCGAATGAGCGCGGCCTGCGTCTGGCCGGACCGTCGCTGAATGGCGCGCAGCAGCTGGCCCAGGCCGTCGTCCTCAGAGGTCATAGGACCTCCGAGTCTGGCTGCGCCCGCTTATCAACGGCTCACCGTGCGATCATCGGGCGGTGAACGGCCTGGGAGGTTATGGCGGGCGGCGGTTGGCGCAGTTGCTCGGCCCGGTCGGGATATGGAGCTTCGCGCTGCAGCGCATGGCGGCCAACGACGAAATCGAAGCCGCCCAACAGTTCGAGCAACTGGACTACCTCGCGACGTGGATACCCGAAAGCCTGGGCAGCAAGGACCTCCTCGTACATTCCGGTCTTCTCCTGGCCAACACCACCAGGACGGTGATCGCCACGGGAATCGCCAATATCCACGCGCGTGACCCGATGGCCATGGCCAACGGCGCCAAGGCCCTCGGCGAGGCGTATCCGAACCGGTTCGTACTCGGCATCGGCGTCAGTCACGCACCGTCGGTCCAGATGCGTGGCGGAGACTACGAAAAACCCCTCGCGCAGATGCGCGCCTACCTGGACGCAATGGACGAGGCGCAGTACGCCGCGCCACTTCCGGACCCACCGGTTCCGCTGATGCTCGCCGCCCTCGGCCCCAAGATGCTCGAGCTGGCTGCCGAACGCTCGGACGGCGCACACCCGTATTTCGTGCCGGTCGAGCACACCCCCAATGCCCGCCGCAACCTCGGCCCCGACGCATGCCTCGCGACCGAGGTCACGGCCGTGTTGACGACCGACCGGTCGGCCGGCCTCGAGGTTGCTCGCGCCTTTGCCAGGCACTACCTCGTGCTGCCGAATTACGCCAACAATCTTCGTCGGCTCGGCTGGAGCGACCACGACATTGACACCGCCTCCGACCGGATCATCGACGCCGTTGTAGCGATCGGCGACGTGGATGGGATAGTCAACCGCGCGCAGGCCCACCTGGACGCGGGAGCCGATCATGTCTGCATCCAGGTCAGGGCGGAGCGCTCAAACGATCCGTCGATCGACGCCTATCGGGAGCTGGCGGCGGCCTTCCAGCTGTAGCTCTAGGACGTGGGCGAGTTTCGCTCCACGAATTCGAGCACTTTTACCCACGAGTCAGCAGCCGCGTCGGCAAAATCGGCCGCCTTGCGGTCAAAGAACGAGTGCGGTGCCCCGGGGTATATGACCAGCTCGTTCTCGATCCCGGCCCCAGTCAACGCGCCGCCAAACGCCCCGATCGACTCCTCCGGGATGCCCTTGTCCGCCCCGCCGAATAGACCAAGCACTGGCGCGCGAAACTTGTCGGCGAGGGCAACATCGAGTGGCGCGGGCATCCCTCCGCGACCCGGGCCTGTCGGACCGCCGTAGAAACCGATCACGCCGGCCAGGTCGAACTCAGGCCGGGTCCCGGTCAGAAACGCCAGCCGTCCGCCGAAGCAGAAGCCGATGCTGGATACGTGCGGTGTGCCGCGTGAAACGAGGTGATCACGCGCGGCCTTGACGTCCATCATGAGCATTTCGTAGCGGGTCTGCTCGACGTGGGGCATCGCCTCGAAGCGGTCGCCGCGATCAGCGGAGCGGGCTGTCCGGCCGAAATAGTCGATGGCAACTGCGTCCATTCCGCGCTCGGCGAATCGGAGGGCGAGCTCCTCGTAGAAGCGGTGCAGGCCGCGAACATCGGGCAGGATGACTATCCCCGTTCTGGCCGGTGAGTCGGCGGCTTGCGCGTCGAACGCCAGGAATCGGGTGCGATCGGCTGACTCCAGCTCGATCCGTTTTCCGTCGACAGCCGCGCCAGCCAGCGGCGGAATCGGGGGCCGGCTGTCGAGGTCGTGGCACACCGGGCCGATGCTACACTCGAGGCCACGACATGGACCGGGAGGAGTACCGTCGCTCCACCTGAGCAGAGAGTCCGGCCGAAGGCAGAGCGCCTGAGGCTGAAAGCCGGATCAGGAAACGCGACGCGAACGTTAACCGAGAGTCGTGCGGCTCGCGACCGTTAGAAACGCGAAAAGGGTTCTCCGGAAGAACGCCTGCGGGATGACCGCAGTACGCCGGCGACCGAACCAGCAGGTGGTACCACGACCCCGTTCGTCCGCTGGACGATCGGGGCGTTCTGTTTTCTGGAGGAGATCGTCGTGGCGACCGAAGCCCGCCCGACAACTGAAGACTCGCGCGACCGCGGCGGAGCCGAACAGATGGCGCCTGCCTACGGGCCGGCCGAGGTTGAGCCGCGCACCTACCAGCGCTGGCTCGATGCTGACGTGTTCCCGCCTGACGGCAAGGGCACCCGGCCCGACCCTGACAGGCCGCCGTTCACGATCGTCCAGCCGCCACCGAACGTCACCGGCGCGCTGCACATCGGGCATGCCCTGACCTCAACGGTCGAGGACCTGATGGTTCGGCGAGCTCGGATGCAGGGACGCGAGACGCTGTTCCTGCCGGGCATGGACCATGCCTCCATCGCCGCCCAGGTCGTGCTTGACCGCATCCTCGCCAAGGAGGGCGAGTCGCGCGAATCGCTCGGCCGTGAGCGCTACCTCGAGCGGATGTGGACGTTCGTGACCGAAACGCGCGACGTGATCGCCGACCAGGAGCGAAGGCTCGGCATCTCCGCCGACTGGAGCCGCATGCGCTTCACGATGGACGAAGGATCGGCGAAGGCGGTTCGGGTCGCGTTCAAGAAGCTTTACGACGATGGCCTGGCCTATCGCGGCGAGCAGCTGATCAACTGGTGTCCCACAGATCTCACCAGCCTGTCGGATCTGGAGGTCGTAGCGACACCGACGAAGGGCACCCTCTGGTACGTCCGCTACCACCTGGTCGATGACGACGGGAAGCCGCTGCCCAACGAGACGATCACCGTGGCAACGACACGGCCCGAGACGATCCTGGGCGACACTGCCGTCGCCGTTCACCCAGACGACGAGCGCTACCGCCACGTGGTCGGCCGCAAAGTCCTCATCCCGTTTGTAGCCCGGATCGTGCCGATCCTCGCCGACGACGTGGTCAAGCAGGACTTCGGCACCGGCGCCGTGAAGATCACCCCGGCGCACGACGCCGAAGACTTCGCCACCGGCAAGCGCCACGGCCTGCCGATGATCGACGTGATGAACGACGACGGGCACATCAACGAGCGTGGCGGACCCTTCAGCGGGCTCACCCGCGAGGAGGCCCGCTCGCAGATCGTGGCTGCGCTCGAGACGGCCGCAGATCTGGAGAAGGCCGAGCCGCACGAGATGATCCTCGGCCGCTGCCAGCGCAGCGACGACGTCGTCGAGCCGCGCCTCAAGACGCAGTGGTTCATCAACGTCAAGCCGATGGCCGAACGGGCGATGGCCTCTGTCCGGGCCGGTCGAACGACCTTCGTGCCCGACCGTTTCACCAAGGTGTTCTTCGACTGGATGGAGAACATCCACGACTGGAACGTGAGCCGTCAGCTGTGGTGGGGCCACCGGATCCCGGCCTGGTATTGCCCCGACGGGCACGTCACGGTCTCTGCCGAGATCGACGGACCCGACACCTGTGCCACCTGCGGGCGGGCGGCCGCCGAGCTACACCAGGACGAGGACATCTTCGACACCTGGTTCTCGAGTGGCCTGTGGCCCTTCTCGACGCTCGGCTGGCCGGACGACACGCCCGACTTCCGCCGCTTCTACCCGAACACCGTCATGGAAACCGGCTACGACATCATCTTCTTCTGGGTGGCGCGGATGATGATGCTGGGCGAGTGGCTGACGGGACGCGAGCCGTTCCACACGGTCTATCTGCACGGCATGGTTCGCGATCCGTACGGCAGCAAGATGTCCAAGACAAAGGGCAACGTGGTCGACCCGCTCGAGGTGATCTACGAGACTGGCGCGGACGCGCTTCGATTCGCACTCATCCACGGCTCTGCCGCGGGCGCGGATGCGCGTCTTGGCCCCAGCCGCCTCGAGGGCGGCCGCAACTTCGCCAACAAGCTGTGGAACGCCGCTCGATTCGTGCTCAGCGTCCGGCCCGCGGAGATGGGGGACGGGGCGCCTCTGGGCCTTGTCGACCCCGAGCTGATCGGACCGGCTGAGCATTGGATCCTCGACCGCTGCGCACGAAACGTGGCGGCTGTCGAGAATGCGTACGCCGACTTCGAGTTCGGTGAGGCTGCGCGGCTGCTGTACGACGCCGTGTGGAGCGAATACTGCGATTGGTACCTGGAGCTGGCCAAGATCGGCCTCAGTGAGCCCTCGGGCGATGCTGCTGACGGCGCCAGGAAACGTGCGATCTGGTCGACCCTCGCGTGGGTGCTCGACCGCTACCTGCGCCTGCTCCACCCGATCATGCCCATGGTCACCGAGGAGATCTGGGGCCGGCTGCCGCATTTGACCAGCGACCCGCAACTGCTCATCATCGCCCAATGGCCCACGGCCTCAGACGCCGGTGTCGAGATTGACCAACGCGCTGCTGAGGGGGTCGCAGAATTAGTCGACATGATCACCGCGATAAGGGCAGCGCGCGCTGAGTCCGGAATCGAAGCCTCTGATTGGCTGCCGGCGCTCATCTGGCTGCCAGAGGCCCCTGCGCGCGATGCGTACCCACAGCTGGAGGCGGCCGTCGGCAGGTTGGCGCGCGTCCGTCCCAAACTCGTCGACGATCGGGCGGCACTGGACGCTCAGGGCGGCGACGGGCTGGCCGTGATCCCGACCACCGGCGAGGCAAGGTTGCTCCGTTCGGATGCAGATGTGGAGCGCGAGCGCACTAGGCTTGAGAAGGACCTGCGCGCGGCCGAGGCCCAGCTGGCAGCAACGGAGGCTCGATTGAACGACGATGCGTTCGTGAGCCGCGCACCAGCCAGCATCGTCGAACAGGTTCGTCACCGTGCGGCCGAACTGAACGAGCAGATTGCCGCACTCCGCGCGCGGCTAGGGGAGGCATAGGTCGTGCCCATTCCGTTCCTCCGCCGCAGGCGTCGCAAGGAAGCACGTCCAGCGCCGCGGCCATCTCTCCCACCGGACCAGCTCGAGCTGGAGGATCAGTCGCTACGCCTGCACACACCCAGCGCATCGCCCAGCGAATCCATTCCCGCCTCCTCGGCAACCTGCTCGCCAGCCAGGGAGCGACCGAGCTGGGCCGCGTGGGGCGTCCGATAGCCGTGGCCGGCGACAAGCCCGAGCCCTGCTCGCACTGCGGATTCACGGCACTCGACCGTCGCGCGCACTATTGCCCGAAATGCGGGATGCGCACGGCGCGAGGCTGACCTGATGCCCAGCTACGACTACGAATGCCGCAACTGCGGCCACCGGATAGAAG
>JBPCLD010000122.1:0-10632 GCA_051003655.1 Candidatus Limnocylindrales bacterium
AATCGTCCAGCCGCTGTCGTGCCGACCCGGAGTTCCTCGAGTGGTTCATGCACGTGCCTGCCGGACGGCGTTACAAAGACGAGATCGGCGCGCTGCTGGGTCGGAAGAGCAACTAGCCACCTTTAGCAGCGCCCTTGCCCCGCTCGTTAGCCGCGCCAGAATTACCAGGGCGCGCGAGCTTCCCCGGCGCGCCGGATGTTGATGCTCTGCATCAGACCCAGCGCGATCGCGATGCTCGTCAGCGAGGCGCCGCCGTGGGTGATGAACGGAAGCGGAATGCCGGTGACAGGCATCATCCCGGCAACCATTCCCGCGTTCACCAGCACCTGGAAGATGATCATCGACGCCGCGCCTGCGGCGAACGCGACACCGAAAACGCTCTCGCTTCGCCAGCCGATCAGGAGAATTCGCCAGATCAGCCCGACGAAAAGCAGGAAGACGACCATGCCGCCCACGAAGCCGAGCTCCTCCAGCAACACGGCGAACGCAAAGTCGGTCGACTGCACCGGGAGGAAGGAGGAGCTGGACTGAGTCCCGTTGAGGAACCCTTTGCCGAAGAGACCGCCCGACCCGACGGCAATCTGCGACTGAAGCGCCTGCCAACCGGCGCCGGTGGTGTCGGCGGTCGGGTCGAGGAACGACAGCACCCGCCGCCGCTGGTAGTCCGGGAGCTGCGACCAGATGATCGGCAGCGCGGCCAGCGCGCTGGCCAGCCCGATGGTCAGCCAGCGCAGGCTCGCGCCACTCATGAACAAGGTGCCCAGCAGGATGGCCAGGAACACGAGTGATGTGCCGAGATCGGGCTGGATCATCACCAGGATGAACGGTGGGATCGTCAACGCCGTAGCCCCGATCAGGGTCGTCAGGTTGCCCAGCTTGTCCTGGCGAGCCGCCAGGAAAGCTGCCAGCACGGCGATCATCAGGACCTTCGAGATCTCGGAGAACTGGAACTGCAGCCCAAAGATCGATACCCAGCGCTGAACACCCGCCACACCAGTCCCGATGGCGAGGGTCAGCAGCAGCAGCCCGATGTTGATCAGATATACGAGCCACGAGAAGGTGCGTAACCAGCGGTAGTCGAACGCGGCCGCCGCGCTGAACGCAACGATCCCGATCGCGAACCACATCAGCCCGCGAGTGAACGTGGATCCGGCGGCCAGCGGCTCACCGGCGCTGTTGGTCCAGGCGACCATCAGGCCGATGATCGCTAGCGCCGCGGCGTAAAACGCGAGCTGGATGTCGAAGCTGTGCCACGCTCCCGACTGCGGGCGCGAGATGAGCGAGCCGGTTCGCTGTCGCTCGACGCGCATCACGCTCATGAGTGCACGCTCACCGGATCACGTCCCGCCATAGAAGTTGCCCTTCTCGAGCAGGTCAGGCCGTGTCAGGTCGACGCCCAGGTCGTAGTGCTGCTGCAGGAAATACTTGACGATCTCGACCGCCGCATTTCCTTTCGTGTTGGAGCCGTACGCGAAGGCGACGATCGCCAGCTCAGAATCAGTCAGCGCGGGATCGCCGACCTGGGTTTCGGAGAACTTCGGTATGAACGCCGTGAACCACGTGTGGTACGGAAGCCGGCCCTGGCTATCGCGGACACCGAATTCGGCGGTTCCGGTCTTACCGGCAACCACGAGCGGCAGGTCAACGAGGTTGGCTGTATGGCGGCTGGTGACCACCTCGCGCGCCGCGACCCGCATCACGCGCAGGGTGTCAGGGTCGACGTTCAGCTGGTGGATGAGCTCGGGCTGGATCTCCTCCACGACCGTCCCATCGGGCGCAAGCACGCGGCGGACGATTTGGGGCTTGAGCAGCGAGCCGCCGTTGGCGAGCGCGTTGTAGGCATTGAGGACCTGGAGGGGCGTAGCGGCGTCGTAACCCTGGCCAATGCCTGCCTGGTAGACCTCGCCCGGGTATATCGGCTGGTTGAAAAGGTTCTGCTTCCACTCGTCGGTGGGGACGATGCCGCGCGCCTCGGCCGGGAGGTCGACGCCGGTTCGCGCACCGAAGCCGAACTGGTTCGCCCAGTACCCCAGGCGGTCAATGCCCAGGCCACCGGCGAGTTGGTAGAAGTACGTGTCGCTCGAGTGGGAGAAACCGCCGTACATATCCAGGGGACCGAAGCCACGCCGGTTCCAGTCGTAGTAGCGATAGGTGCCGATCTCCAGGTAGCCCGCCGTCTCCAGGAGCGTCGTGTCCTGGATCAACCGATCCTCGAGCGCGCCCGTCCCGGTCACGAGTTTGTAGGTCGATCCCGGTGGATATTGCTCAGACAGGCCGAAGTTGACCAGCGGCCGATTCGGATCCTCGATCAGCGCCTGGTAGTCGGCGTTGGAGATGCCCCGTGCGAAGAGGTTGTCGTCGTAGGTGGGTAGCGAGACCATGGCCAGGATCTGGCCCGTCTGCGGGTTCATGACGATCACGACGCCGCGCGACAGGTTCACGATGTCAGTCGCCCATCTGAGGGCCTCCTCGGCCTCACGCTGGATCTCCACATCGATGGTCAGCTCGATCGAGTTGCCCGGCTGTGGCTGCTGGGTCACCTCGACGGTGCGCAGGATCCTGCCCAGCGCGTCCTGCTCGACCTCCTGCTCGCCGTAGCTGCCGCGCAGGACGTCCTCGAAAGTGGCCTCGACCCCGGTCTTTCCGATCTGGTCGTCGTTCAGATAACCCAGGTCGCCGAACTCGGCCAGCTCCTCGGCCGTGACCGCGCCCGTGTAGCCAAGTACGTGGGCCACGAGCGGCCCGTACTCATACTCGCGCCGCTCCTCGACGATCACCTGTACGCCGGGGAGGCTGTTGCTCTCCTCCACGATGATCCGGGCGACATCGCTGGGCACGTCGGAGGCGAGGCGAACGAGCTCGAAGCTCTGGTTTGCGTAGCGGTCGATGGACGCGAGAATCTGCGATTCGGAGATCTCGAGCAAGGTGGAAAGCCGCGCAACCACTGCGCCTCGCTCGGTGAATGGCAGGTCGGCCGGCCGGATGCGGACGACATACGACGGAATGTTGATTGCCAACTGGCGGCCGGCGCGGTCGTAGACAAGCCCGCGCGCCGATCTGAGGGGCAGCAGCGTTCGCCTGTTCTCCTGCGCGAGTCCGGCGTAGTAACCACCCTGGACGACCTGGAGGTAGAACAGTCGCGTCGTCAGCAGACCGATCACCAGCACGATTACGAGGCCAAAGACGGCGAAGCGGAACCCCAGCCGCGATCGCGGCGGCGGCTTCCGGCCGAGCATCATGTCAGTCATCCGTGGCTGATCCGTGGCACTGGCGCTACCAGTCGACGCGCTCGGCCGATCCGAAGCGACGCTCGATGGATCCAAAAAGGGCGGCGACCGGAATGGCGAAGATTGCGTTCAAGACGGCTGAGATCAGGATGACCGCCGGGTCCAGCGCAAACGGCGTGCCGGCCATTGGGACCATGACCAGCACGAACAGGATGTGGAAAACGGCGGTGAGGATCAGGACGAGGCCAACTGATACCAAACGTCGCCCCGGCCCGATCGCGCGTGCTACGAGAAACGCGATTCCGAGAGTGAGAAGCATCGCCAACGTGGCCCCACCGAGTGGCCTTTCGGGGGTGAGCATGTCGAGGAGCATCCCACCGATGAAGCCGAGCACCAGCCCGTCCTCTACGCCGAGCACGAGAGTGGCGACCGTTGCACAGACAAGCACAAGGTTGGCGGTCGCGCCTGCAAGGGGCAGCTCTGAGAGGATGCTGGTCTCGATCAGCGCTGCGATGACTGCGGCGAGCGCGGCAAAAGGTAGTGTCAAGGTGGAGTACTCCGGTGACGAATCGAGGGCTCCGGCCGCCGCGCCGTTCGCGTCCCCGCCACCCCGCGAAGTATAGGCGCGGGAGTTCACAAACCTTGATCACGCTCGCCCGATGTGAACATTTGTTCTGAAATGGCCGGAGACAGTGTCGGGGGAGGAGTTTCAGGGGAACCGGCATTCCACGTGAAACTTCGTGCTCACGTGCAACGTTTCGGTCCCCGGATAAGGGGCTGTTAAGCCGCGGAAGCGAGACTACTCACAACCGCCTGAACCGGCTGCGAAGGGGCTTTTCCGATAGAATCTGAGTTCGTGGATGCTTACCGCCCAGGCCGTTGTTGAGCGAAGTCATCGCCTGCGCAAACCAAAAGGGCGGAGTCGGCAAGACCACGACTGTCATCAACCTTGCCGCGTACCTCGCGTTAGCGGAACGGCGGGTTCTGGTGGTCGATCTTGACCCGCAGGGCAACGCCACGAGCGGGTTGGGTCTTGACCGTAGTGCATTAGCGGGGTCGATCTATCCGGCGCTGCTGGGGCGCGCAGCGACGCGCGATCTCTGTCGACAGACCCAGATCGACAACCTCTGGATGATCCCCTCAGGCGCAGACCTCGCCGGCGCGGAGATCGAGCTCATCGGGGTCAATCAGCGTGAGCGGAGGCTTCAGGAGGCGCTTGCAGATATTCGCGACGAGTACGATTTCATACTGCTCGACTGCCCACCCGCGGTCGGCCTCTTGACCGTCAACGCCTTGACGGCGGCGGACGGCGTCCTCGTCCCTATCCAATGCGAGTACTACGCGCTTGAAGGGCTCAGCCAGCTGCTCTCGACGATCAACCTCGTACGCGACAACCTCAATCCAGGGCTGCGCCTCGCCGGTGTCCTTCTGACCATGTACGACGCGCGAACGACTCTGTCTGCAGACGTCGCCGCGGAGGTTCGACGGCATTTGGGCAACAGCGTTTTTGCATCGATCGTGCCTCGGAGCGTGCGCTTGGCCGAGGCTCCCAGTTACGGACGCCCAATCGCCTGCTACAGCCCCGAATCACGGGGCGCTCAGGCCTACCAGGCGCTGGCCGCCGAATTGATCCAGCGATACCCGTCGATGGGAACCTCCGGGTCCGCGCTTGGAACGGCGATTCCCGAGATTGCGGTCGGCGCGTGACGGCCGAGATAGGGCGCCAGCAGACGGGCCTCGGTCGCGGACTGGCTGCGCTCATCCCGCACCGCGAGGAAACCGCTGGAGCGATTGAGCTGCCGATCAGCGCCATCGCTCGAAATCCATATCAGCCTCGCCAGACAGTCGAACAGGGCGCGCTCGAGGATCTGGCGGCCAGCGTGGCGGAGCACGGCGTGCTCCAGCCCATCCTGGTCACCCAGACCACCACCGGCTATCTGTTGATAGCAGGCGAACGGCGTCTGCGCGCGGCGGAGATGGCCGGACTCAACCGAATCCCGGCCGTCGTCCGCACTGCGACCGAGACCGATCAGCTCGCCTGGGCCCTGATCGAGAACCTCCAGCGCGCTGACCTCAACTCGATGGAGGAGGCGCGCGCATTCCAGCGCCTGGTCGACGAGTTCGGACTCGGCCACGAGGACATCGCCCACCGCGTCGGGCGCGCTCGCTCGACTGTTACCAACACGATGCGCCTGCTCGAGCTGGCGCCTGCCGTGCAGGAAGAGATCGAACGCGGCGCGATCAGCGAGGGCCACGGACGCGCGATCGGCGGCGTGAGCGACCATGGCGTCCAGCAGACGTTGCTCGACCAGGTGGTCGCGCGCGGGCTGTCCGTGCGCCAAACCGAGGAGCTTGCCCGCCGTGCCAAGTCGGGCACGCCCAAGAAGCGCACTCGGACGACGACGCCAGATGTTGAGCGGCTGGAGCGCGGCCTGCGTGAGGTGCTCGCAACCAAGGTCACGTTGAGCAGCGCGCGCAAAGGGGGACGCATCACGATCGAGTACTACGACCAGGAAGACCTCGAGCGTATCTACGAGCGCCTGACCGGGGGCCGAGAGTGACCGATTCAGTCGCCAGCCGCGAGGCAAAGAGCGCGGTCGCCTCCACGAACGGCCGGCGTGGAATGAATGCGCTGGACCAGGCAGCAGCCGGCGCCTATACAGCTGAGAGCATCCAGGTCCTGGAGGGTCTCGAGGCAGTCCGCAAGCGTCCGGGTATGTACATCGGCTCAACCGATGCTCGTGGACTTCACCAGCTCGTCTGGGAGGTTGTCGATAACTCGATCGACGAGGCAATGGCGGGCCATGCCAGCTACATCGAGCTGACTATCCGCCCTGATGGAAGCGTCCTCAACCGCGACAACGGCCGCGGCGTCCCCGTCGGCCGCCAGAAGCAGACGGGCAAGGATGCCCTCGAAGTCGTTCACACGGTCCTCCATGCCGGTGGAAAGTTCGGCGGCGGCGGATACAAGGTCTCGGGCGGTCTCCACGGCGTTGGCGTCAGCGTAGTCAATGCGCTTTCTGAGTGGTTACACGTAGAAACCGCTCGCGACGGCAAGATCTGGCGCCAGGAGTACGCACGCGGCAAGCCCACTTCCACCGTGCAGGCGATCGGATCGGCGGGCAACCGCACCGGAACGCTGACCGAGTTCATGCCAGATGCGCAGGTCTTCGAGACGCTCGATTGGAGCTTCGACACCATCGCGCAACGGCTTCGCGAGTCGGCCTATTTGAACAAGGGCGTCTGGATCCGCTTCGTGGATCAGCGTGTGACCCCCCAGCACGAGCGATCGTTCTACTTCGAGGGCGGCTTGGTGAGCTTCGTACGCCACCTCAACAACGGCCGTGACGTGCTCCACGCCCGACCCATCTATGTCGAGAAGCGCGAGGGCACGACCCAGATCGAAGTTGCGATGCAATACAACGACGGCTACAGCGAGAGCGTCTTCGCCTTCGCCAACAACATCAACACGGTTGATGGCGGCACGCACGTCACCGGGTTCCGCGCCGCGCTGACGGGCTCGCTCAACGACTACGCACGCAAGCAGGCCATCCTCAAGGACGCCGACGCGAACCTGTCGGGCGACGACGTCCGCGAAGGTCTGACGGCGGTCATCTCGGTCAAGCTGACCGACCCCCAGTTCGAGGGCCAGACCAAGGCAAAGCTCGGCAACGCCGACGTCAAGGGTGCGGTGCAAGCGGCCGTCACTGAGGGCGTCAACCAGTACCTCGAGGAGAACCCGCAGGACGCGCGAAGGATCATCGAGAAGTCCCTGACCGCGGCCCGGGCGCGCGAGGCGGCACGCAAGGCACGCGACCTCGTCATCCGTAAGAGCGCGCTCGAGGGTTCGGCACTCCCCGGCAAGCTGGCCGACTGCCAGGAGCGTGACCCGGCACGCAGCGAGCTGTTCATCGTCGAGGGCGACTCGGCCGGTGGCTCGGCGAAGCAGGGTCGGGACCGCCATTTCCAGGCGGTACTGCCGATGTTCGGCAAGATGCTCAACGTAGAGAAGGCGCGCATCGACAAGGTCCTCTCGAGCGAGAAGATCCGACCGCTGATCATCGCATTGGGGGCGGGTATTGGCGAGACGTTCGACATCGCCAAGCTGCGCTACCACAAGATCATCCTGCTGGCGGACGCCGACGTCGACGGCGCGCACATTCGCACCCTGCTGATGACCTTCTTCTACCGGCACATGCCACAGGTTGTCGAGAACGGTCACCTGTACATCGCCCAACCGCCGCTCTACCGCATCAGCACCGGCAAGGTCACTCACTACGCCCATGACGACGCCGACCGCGAGCGGATCGTCAAGGAAATGCAGGCCAAGAACCCGAGCATCCAGCGTTTCAAAGGCCTCGGCGAGATGAACGCGGACCAGCTCTGGGAGACCACGATGAGCCCCGCTACCCGAACACTGCTTCGAGCCGATATCGAGGAGGGCGGCGAGGCCGACCGCATCTTCAGCGCTCTGATGGGAGAAAAGGTGGAGCCCCGCCGCGACTTCATCAAGGCGCGCGCTCGCCAGGTCCAGAACCTTGACGTCTAGGCGCCCAGTTGCCGTCTGAGGTCACCCTGCGCGCTCGGGCGTTCGTCGCAGAGCGCCTGCCGGAGGCGCGCGGACTGGGCCAGTCGTTGGCTGATCTCATCGATGAGCCCGAGGAGTTTGTTGCCGCCCTGCGCGAGGGCCTTGCCAGTCTCGGCGACCCTGCCTATGCAGCAGAACAGGAGCGCGTCGCTCCTGGCTCCGGGGTGGTATTCGGGGTCCGCAACCCGTTGATGGCCGCAATAGCGCGACAGCTTCGGGAGCCGCTGCGTCAATCTTCGTCATCCAGCGCGCTCTGGCTCGCGGAGCGACTGTCGTCGGAAGAGGAACGTGAGCTCATCCTGTTCAGCCACGTCGCGCTGGCGCGGGCGTTGCCGGCCGACCCGGAGCGGAGCTGGCAGCTGATGCGCCGCCTGGCCCGGCGGGCGCAGGACTGGATCAGCGTCGACGAGCTTGCCGAGCTGTTCGCGAAAGGCATCCTCCTCGAGCCATTCCGCTGGGCCGAGCTGGAGCAGCTCGTCTACTCCGCGGACAGGTGGGAGCGACGGCTAGTCGGTTCCACAGTTGCGCGGCTGCCATTCGAGCGGCCAAAGCACCAGCGAACCGCTCTTGTCGATACCTCCGGTGTGACACTCATCAAATCGCTGCTCGGCGATGCCGAGCCCAACGTTCAGAAGGCGCTCTCGTGGGCGCTGCGCAGCTGGAACGAGGTCGACCGAGCCGGCGTGGCGAACCTCTTGCGCGACGAGGCCACGGCGGCGCGTAAGACCGGCGACGGACATCGGGCGTGGGTCCTGCGCGACGCGCTCACCTGGCCGGACACGGACCCGCTGCTCGTGCAGGACGTCCGGGCCGAGCTGGACGGGGTGCGCCGACGCCCGGGTGAACCGTCGACGAGCGCCGCATCGGCCGTGGCGAGCTCCTTTGCGGGATTGGATCGGATGGCTGACCAGGCTGTAGGAATGCAGGGTGCCCGCCAGCGGATGGCCGCGGACATATCGTCGGGCGTGGCACCAAGAAATGTAGTCGGGGGCAGGAGTGGCTGAACAGATCGGGCGCATAGTCCCCATCCGCATCGAGGACGAGCTGAAGGTCAGCTACCTCGACTACGCGATGAGCGTCATCGTCAGCCGCGCGCTGCCCGACGTGCGCGACGGGCTGAAGCCGGTGCATCGGCGAATCCTCTACACGATGCACGAGATGGGCCTCACCTCGGCGTCCAGCTACCGCAAGTGCGCGGCCATCGTCGGCGAGGTGATGGGCAAGTACCACCCCCACGGCGACGTGGCGCTCTATGACGCTCTCGTCCGGCTCGCCCAGACGTTTTCGCTGCGCTACCCGCTGATCGACGGCCAGGGCAACTTCGGTTCGGTCGATGGCGATCCACCGGCCGCCATGCGCTACACCGAGGCGCGCATGACGGCGATCGCGGCGGAGCTGCTCGCCGACATCGACAAGCAGACGGTCGATTTCGTCGAGAACTACGACGGCACCCGGATGCAGCCATCGGTCATGCCGGCCAAGCTGCCCAATCTCCTGATCAACGGCTCGACAGGGATCGCGGTCGGGATGGCCACCAACATCCCTCCCCACCACCTGGGCGAGATCGCGAACGCGACGATCGCGCTGATCGACGACCCGGACCTGACCAACGACGGTCTCTGCAACTACGTCAACGGCCCCGATTTCCCGACCGGCGCGACCATCTTCAGGCGCGACACGCGGCGCAACCCGGTCACCGGCCAGTTCGAGGAATTCGACGCGATCCGCGAGATGTACGCCCACGGCCGCGGCCGGGTCGTTATGCAGGCAACCGTGTCGTTCGAGGAGACGCGTCAGGACCGGATGGCGATCGTCGTCACCGAGCTGCCGTTCCAGGTCAACAAGGCGACGCTCGCCGAGAAGATCGCCGACCTCGTCCAACAGAAGAAGATCGAGGGCATCGCCGACCTGCGCGATGAGTCGGACCGCGACGGCATGCGCCTGGTAATCGAATGCAAGCGGGACGCGGCGCCGAAGAAGGTGCTCAACAACCTCTTCAAACACACAGCTCTGAAGCTCGCCTACAACATGAACATGCTGGCCCTCGTCGACGGCCAGCCACAGACGCTGCCTCTCAAGCAGGTCCTCCAGCACCACATCGACTGGCGCCGTGACGTCGTTCGGCGGCGAACGGAGTTCGATCTAGGGAAGGCGCGCGATCGGGCTCACATTCTCGAAGGCCTCAAGATCGCGCTGGACAATCTCGATGCGGTGATCAAGACGATCCGCGAATCGGCCGATGTCGACACCGCCCGGTCCAATCTGATGGACCGCTTCCAGCTGTCCGAGATCCAGGCGAACGCCATCCTCGAGATGCAGCTGCGACGACTGGCCGCACTCGAGCGCAAGAAGATCGAGGACGAGTACCTCGCCGTGATCAAGCTCATCGCCGAGCTCGAGGACATCCTCGCCAACCCTGCCCGCATCTCGGGGATCATCAAGGAGGAGCTACGCGAGCTGTCGGCCAAGTACGCCGGCGAGCGCAGGACTCGCGTCCAGGAAGACTCCAGTCGGGAGCTGACTGACGAGGACCTGATTGCCAACGAAGACGTCGTGGTCACTGTCTCGAGCCGCGGCTACATCAAGCGCCAGCCGCTGGCGACCTATCGACGACAGGCGCGTGGGGGCAAGGGGATCATCGGCGCGCGGACGGTCGAGGAAGACGCCGTTGCGCACTTGCTGGTTGCCAAGACCCACGACTGGGCCCTGTTCTTCACCAACAAGGGCCGTGTCTTTAGCTCAAAGGTGCACCAGGTGCCAGATGCGACGCGTCAGGCGAAGGGAATTCCGATCATCAACCTGGAGGGCGTCCAGGTG